>CAZMXX010000098.1:0-10950 GCA_964570315.1 uncultured Anaerolineaceae bacterium
GCACCAGCGCCCCGCCCAACGGCGAGCCGTTCGGCGCCAGCACGGTGCCGGTGATGGCAGCATCTTTTTCCACCACGGGCAGCGGCACAACTTTATTCTGCCCCGATGACACCGGCACGTTGATGACTCTTGCCAATTTCAGGTAATTCGAGGTGGGGTCAATGCGGTATCCGAGATGCCACACCCCCGCCGCGACATTTAATTGGTACGTGCCGTTGCCGGGGTCGATGCGGGTGGCAGTCCAATCGTTGCCCATCCACGCGCCAACCGCGCCTTCGACACCCGTCACCACCGTTTCGGTGCGGGGATTCCACAGCGCCCCGGAGATGATCGCGTCTTCCAGCTTCACCGTGAGCGTCAGCGGTCCCGTCCACGACGGGTCAAGCGTGACATCCCGTTCCGCGCTGGACATATACTGACTGCCCCCCGCCGGATGCGCCGCCACTTTGTACGTTCCTGCCGGAAGATACATGGTGAAGGTTCCGTTTTTGATGGGTGCGCCATTGTGCAGCGGGGAAGTGGTACTCTTGGCAACCGCCCAACCGTCAACATCCGTCAACGGGACACCGCTTTCATCCACCAGCACCCCATTCAAGGCGATACCCGCCGCCGTCAGCGCGAAATCAATGTTGGATACCGTTTCGCCGGACGCGAGCGATACCGCCGTTGCGCCGCCCATATAAATATAAGGCTGGTTGGGTTTGGGAGCGGGGCGCACGCGCCAATCGCCCGCGACCACCGGCAGCACGTAGCTGCCATCGGCGGCAGTGGTGGTGTGCACAATTTCGGGTGTGCCGTCACGCCACGCCGTCACGGGGATACCCGCCACGCCGACCGTGCCATCCGTCACTGTGCCGGTGATGACCGCGTCCTTCGCCACCAGCGTGATGACCCCCAAGTCAAAGGTGCTGTTCGGTTCCACAAAAATGGGGTCGATGGTCGGTCCCATATACTGCGGATTTTGCGAATGCACCACCACTTTATATCCGCCGCTGGGCAGGGTGATGGTAAACGATTCGCCGGGCTGCACCTCCGCGCGCCGCCCGACACCTTCATTATTGAAGATGGCAACCGTCACCGTGATGGGGTCGCCGGGGAAGATGACCGTGCCGCCCGGCAGTGCCACCGACCCGATGACGCTCGCGTCGGCAGAGAGAACCTCAAAATCTTGCGTTTTATTTTCGGTGGAAGTGTCGAATTTGAAATACACCAATTGCGGCGGTTTGGCAAAAACCCAATCGGCGGGCACGGTGGTGCTGATGGGTTTGACAGACATCGCCCACAAACCGGAGGAGAGTTGCATTTGATACTGCCCGCTCGCATTCGTGAACGCCCGCGCTTCGCCGCGCCGGTCAACCCGGTGCGCCAGTACCAGCGCATTTTGCACCGGAAGTCCGGCGCTGCCCGCCTGCTGCACCACCACCGCTCCGGAAACTATTTTTTGGCTGCTGTCGAAAGTGATATTGAACGGATTGCTGCCACTCGGAACGGTCACCGTCTGCACGGCAGGCGGAACCAAATCGTGGCGGTCAAAGGGTGGGACTGCGCCCAGACGATAATCGCCATTCGGCAACCCGCCGAGCGCCCAGAAGCCGCTCGCGCTGGTGCGGTCGGACGCGCTCGCGATGGGCGTGCCCGACGGGGCATTCTGCACCGCCACCACCACCGCATTGCGCACCGGATTGCCCAGCGAATCTTTCGCCGTGCCCCACAACTGCGCCTCGGTCAGCGTGATGGTGCAGGTGAGACAACCGCCCACCAGCGCCGGAACGGGGTCGGATTGCCAATACGGGTCATCCGTTTCCGGAAACGCCACCAAAGCGTAACTGCCGAGCGGCAGTCCGCCGATGGCAAATTGTCCCTCCGGCGCGAAAACCGCTTGCAGCACAGTGTGTCCGCCCGCGTAAACCTTCACCGTTGCCGTTATGGGCGTGGTTCCATCGGGGGCGTAAACCGTGCCGGTGATTTGCGGTTCGGTCAACGCCAATGAAACGCCCGTCACCGCGCTACCGAGCACGGAGACGGGTTTCAAGTGCGATTGCGTCAGTTCGGATGACGCGGGCGGCACGGCTTTCAGCACGTACAGCCCGTTCCCCACCGGACCGATACTGAACGCGCCGGTATTCACATCCGCCGTCGCCTGCCCCATCATCGTATCGGAACCGGCGTGGAACAGTTTCACCACCGTTCCGCTGGGCAGCGGGTAGCCGCGCGGCGAGGTCACCGTGCCGCTGATGGTGCCGCCGGTCGCCATTGCCAGTGCCAACGTGCCGCCGACAATTGCCAGCACCAGCACCAAAAATGCAACCAGCATCACCCGTTTTGTTTTTGCGTGTGATTTCTTCAGCATACAAAAGCCTCCTTCTAAACATTATGAATTATCTTGCGAACCAATCTGATTATTTCACAAATTTGTAAGGATTGCGTATTAAAGATGTAAAAAATGTGGCGAAAATGTAAAAAGTTGACGGTCGAATTGAAAGAAGGTATACTTTTCTCAATATTCGACGCCGCATGGATTCAGTGGCGTTTTCTTTTTTGCGATGGAATGATGGCGAAACAAAACTTACTCGATTTAAATAAATCCGACCTCACCGCAATGCTGGCGGAAATGGGCGAACCCGCTTTCCGCGCCAAGCAAATTTGGGCGTGGCTGTACCGTCATCACGCCGCCAATTTCGACGAGATGACCGACCTGTCCAAATCTCTGCGGGCGAAACTGGCGGAACGCGCCGAAATTTCCCTGCCGTCTCCGGTCGCCGTGCTGACCTCCGGCGATGACGAAACGGTGAAAACGCTGTTCAACCTCGACGGGGCGGAGGAAATTGAAGTGGTGCTGATGCGCTACAACAAACGCCGCACGCTCTGCATCAGCACCCAAGCCGGGTGCGCGATGGCTTGTCCGTTCTGCGCCACCGGGCAGATGGGTTTCCGCCGCAATCTTTCGGCGGGAGAGATTGTGTCCCAAGTATTATACTATGCCCGCCTGTTACGTTCAACCGACGAAAAGGTGACGAACATCGTTTTTATGGGGATGGGCGAACCGCTGGCAAATTATGCCGCCACGTGGGAAGCCGTGCGCCGCCTCAACGACCCGGACGGGTTCGGCTTGGGCGCGCGCCATATGACCATCTCCACAGTGGGGCTGGTTCCCGCCATTCGCCAGATGAGCCGCGAACCGGAACAGGTCGGGCTGGCGGTCTCGCTCCACGCGGCGAATGACCCGCTGCGCGACGAGCTGGTTCCCGTCAATCGCCGCTATCCGCTGGCAATGCTGATGGACACCGTGCGCGATTATATCGCCGCCACGCACCGCCGGGTCACGTTTGAATACGCGCTGATGGACGGCAAAAACGATTCCCCCGCCCACGCCGACGAACTGGCGGCGTTGCTGCGCGGGTTGCTCTGCCACGTCAACCTCATCCCCCTGAACCCCACCGACGGCAGCCCGTATGGCGGCTCGTCCGGCGAACGGGTGTACGCCTTCCGCGACCGTCTGCAAACGGCAGGCATCCCCGTCACCGTGCGCATCCGCCGGGGCATTGACATTCAAGCCGGGTGCGGGCAACTCCGCGCCAAACATCACCGCGAAAATACCGGCACGCAAAAAACCACACAGTGACCTCATCATGCGGTTTTTGAATGTCGGAAATCAGTGAATGCACGGACCCAAGCCCACATCAATACCCGCGATGTGGTTCACCAGCCAATCGCCCAACTCTTTTTGCACCCGCAAAACCAGCTCGGTGGTTGCCCCATTGTGGCGAAACTCATCCCAAAGGGCATCGAAAGTTTCCACAAATTTGTCGTGCGCCTTTTTGTTTTTCCCCGCCACCGGGCACTGGTATTCTTCCATGCACCGTTCTTCATAGCTAAAGTGCATATCCACATACTCCGCCAATTCCGATAAAACCCGTTCGATGGCGGCTTTGCCCTGCCCCGTTTGCATCGCTTCCATCAGCGCATTAATCAGGTCGAAAAGTTTTTGATGGTGCTGATCCACCGTCGGTTCACCCGTTGAAAGCGCTTCCGTCCAGATATACTTTCCGTCTTTTTTGAACTGCTCCTTGCGGATGGGCTTCCTTTTGCCGTTGGGCGCGGCGGGTTTGGGCGAAGTGCCCGCGCGGGGAGCAGTTTTCACCGCCGGTTTTACCACCTTTTGCGACGCGGTTCGAGTTGCCGGTTTCGGCGCGGGACGGCGCACGGGTCTGGGTTTCGGTTTTGCGGAAGCCGCTTTGCGCGGCGACATCGGCGGCGCGGATTTTTTGGAATGCGGAACACCCTCATCTTGAATGTTGAATTGCTGAACGGCAGCATTCAACGCCGCCACCGCCTCATGCAACCCTTGCGCCGTGCGGGCAACTTCATCCATCTGCGCGGTCATCTCTTCCGTTGCCGCGCTGATGTCCTGCGTGCTGTCCTGCGTTTCCCGGCTGATGGCTTGCACGCTATTGATGGATAGCAGCACCTCGTTGGAACTCGCCGCCATCTCTTCCGTGGACGCCGTATTTTCCTCGATGACCGCGCTGACCGTCTCCATCTCCTCGACCAATTGTCCGGAAGCGGAACTCATATCGTCCGCGGCAGCGGCGATTTCCTCCGTCTGCCGGTTCACAGCTTCCGCGCTCGACAAAATCACCTTCAGCGCCTCACCGGCTTGGTCGGCTTCCGTTGCCCCCTGCTCCACCGCCCGCGAGCCGTCCGCCATCGCTTCCACGGCTTCCGTGACCGTGTGCTGAATGCCCTGAATCAAGCTGCCGATTTCGCCCGCCGCTTCCGCCGACTTTTCCGCCAGTTTCCGCACTTCATCCGCCACCACGGCGAATCCTTTGCCGTGCTCGCCCGCTCGCGCTGCTTCGATGGCGGCGTTCAACGCCAGTAAATTCGTTTGCGACGCAATATCATCAATGGTTTCAAGGATGGCGCCAATTTGTTTTGAACGCTCGCCCATTTCCTGAATCCGGATTGCCAATTGGTCAACGGTATCTTTGATATTCTGCATACCGCCGACCACCCGATTAATCGTTTCCACGCCGGTACGCGCGGCTTCCGCAGATTCCGCCGAGCCTTCCGCGCCGGAACGCGCCAGCGCCGCCACCCGCTCGATGATGTCTGCCAGTTTGGCGGTCACTTCCGAAGTGCGCCCCGCCGCGCTGGCTTGCTCCTGCGCCCCTTGCGCCACCCCGTCCACCGCCCGCGACACCTGTTCGATGATGTCCGCCGCGTGATTGATTTCCGAGCCTTGTTTTTCCACCGCAACCAACGTTGTTTGCAGGGAGGCGGAAATTTGCTGCGCGGCAGTATTGGTTTGTTCCGCCGCCGACGCCAATTCGCGCGCCACCCGCGACAGTTCACCGCTGGTGGTTTTGGTTTGTTTCACCACATTCTGCATCAGGCTCTTCAGTTCGAGATAATATTCCGAAAGGTCTTCCTTCGCGCTGTCGGCAACCATCACCCTTGAAACATCCAACCCCACCGACTGCAAATAATCGTAAAAAAATGCGTCGCCGACCGCTTGAATATCATAATTGAAAATGGCGCCAATCACCCGTTCCGCGTGCGCCCATAACGGCAAATTATACCAGAAATGTTTGCGCAGATATTTTCGCACCAATTTCTGGTAAATCACATAACTGCCGATGTACCATTTTTGGGGCAGGTTGATGATGTTATGGCGTTTCCCGATGATTAATCTGCGTTCAAAATAAGTTGCGCCAAACCCTTCCTCGGATTTTGCCGCCTCGAAAATATCGCGGAAATATTGCGCCTGCGTTTTTTCCACCCGAGCGCGGAGTTGTTCGATGGATAAATTGTTCTGTTTGGCATACGCCGCGAAAAAATCGTAAGTGGGAGGGAATGAAAATTGGTGGTCGTAAAATTCTTTCGCTATCCGGTCAGCGACTTTATCCGCCCACCCGGACAAACGACGCAATAGTTTGATGTCCCCTTCCGTGATTTGTAAAAATTGAAGTCGTAACTTCAGGTTTTCATCATTGATGCGGTACAGGTCAACAAGTTTGCTCATAATTTTCTCCAGCGGGAATCAGGCTTCAATATTGTGAAATACTGTCTATGTTATTATCGGACACAACGCCGGAAAACTCCATAAAATTTACGTAAAGGTTTGGGGAAAAAATAGACTGCCTCTTCTGAAAAAGAGGGGGAAAATCAAACCACAGAGACAAGAAGACACAGAGAAGAATAGGGTTTGAGTACCGAAATTTCGAGGGTATCTGCAATTTCAATGGATGAACTTGTTGAAACTTTTTGTTTGGACGAGTTTTAGCCACTAATTTTCACGGATTTCACGAATTTTAGCTTAAAATTTGTGAAAATTCGTGTTAATCCGTGGCTAAAACAATACAACGTAAAAGTTTTATTTACCTCGATATATGCCAACGCGACGCTACGCCGCCAACAACGTTGCCACCAATGCGTCCACTTGCGCAATTTCAGCCGATAACGCCTCAAACAGCGACGGCGCTTCTGACATATTGCCCTCTCTGCCCGCCACTTCGAGCCGGTAGGCGAGGTCGGCGGCATTTTTCGCCGCCAGATAGATGAGCGTCCCCTTCAATTTGTGCGCCGATTGCCGCACCGCTTCGCCGTCCCTCTCCGAAACCGCCGCGGCGATGTCCGCCATCATGCTGTCCCGTTCTTCGGCGTAACTGCGAAAAAGTTCAATCATCAATTCTTCATCGCCGCCAATCATTTCCATCATTTCGTCCAGCTCAATTACCCCCTCAAATTCGGGGGGGATACCCGTCGCGGCGGTTTCGTTGCCGTTCGCCGCCGCGGATGGCGCCGGTTCCGGCGGTGCGGGTTCCGGTTCGGGGGTCATTGCCGGCGCCGCCAACAGCGAAGCCGTCGGCTCCGGCGCGGAAACAGGCGCGGGGGGCGTGGGAGATGTCGGCTCGGTTTTTGTGGCTTCATATGCCTCCAACATCGTAATCACGCGGTCGATGATTTTCGAGGCGTCCGCACTTTTGACGACCACATCATCCGCCCCCGCTTCCATCGCCCGGCGACGAGTTTCTTTTTGCTCGTCTGCCGTGAACAAGATGAGCCGAATATCTTTATTGGCGGGGTCGGTGCGCACTTGTTGGCAAATCTCAATCCCGGAAAGCACGGGGAGCATAAAATCAATTACCGCCGCGATGGGTTTTTCGCGCAGAATTGTTTCCAGCCCGTCGCGTCCATTGTCGGCGGTGATGGGCACAAAGCCGTGTCGTTTGAAAAGACGCGCGTACAGTCCCAAAATCGTGGGATTATCTTCAATGATGGCCACCCGTTTTTCATCGGCGGTATCTTCATCCGCTGATTTGGCGATGGATTCAACCATGAAGAGCCGGTCGCCCACGCGAATTTTGGTGTCGGGCGCGGGCAGGATGGCGTCTTTGTGTTTGCGGCGCAGTCCCAAAATATTTTGCTGCCAATTCTCGGTGACTTCGCCGGTTGTTTTGCCCACAAATTCGGAATCTTCTTCCACCAACACCCATTTGGGCGGATTGTAAATCGGTTCGGTGGTGGGCATCACCGAGACCACCCCCGCCCCACCGAGAACGGCGGTTGCCATCTGCTGCCCGGCGGAGATGAAGGGGGTCACCACTTTATCCGCGCCCGCGCGCAGAATTTTCTTTTCGGATGAAAGTTCGTTGGCGCGGGAAACGATGTACAAGGTCGGGTTCAACTCGCGCGCAGTGAGCACCAGAAACAAGTTGTCGGGGTCGGAGTTGAGGAGCGCGAGCAGCCCTTTCGCCCGTTTGATGCCCGCCTGCAACAGCACCTCTTCATTCGTGGCATCACCCTTCAGAAAGAGGTAGCCCTTTTCCTTCATTATTTCGTTGTGTTCGGGGTCTGTATCCAAAACAATAAACGGAGCATTGGCTTCCACCAAGTTCTGCACCGCTCCCGTTCCCACTCTGCCGTAACCGCAAACGATGAAATGGTCGTTCAAAGCATCGAGCTTTCTTTTAAGTCGTCTGGCTTCCATTTTGCCGCTCCATACCCCTTCAAATGCACCCACCACCAATACCTGCCCGAAGAATGCCACCCCGGCAAACCCCATGATAATCAACACAATTGAAAATATCCAGCCAATGTGCGACAACGGCTGCACTTCGCCATAGCCCACCGTCGACATGGTGATGGCGGTCATATATGCGCCCTCAAGAATGGTGTAGCCTTCCAGATAGACGTATCCGAAGGTTCCCATAAAAAAAACAAAAGTGAGGTACGCGATAACTGCCAGCAACCTGCGTTTTAGGGTGTCAAAACTTTCATCCATTGTGCAGCACCGTTTGCGGGGGCGCACGCGAAAAATATTGCCGCGTGGCGCACAGTTTTTGATGTTTTTACAATTCTACCACAAATTTTGGGGATTCGTTGATTTCTTTACGTGCCTTTTACGGGGTTTCCGGCACCAAATTCCAATCGGCGGCATTCCAGGTGATGGTGTCATAAATGTGCGGGGAAACTCCCTGCAACCGGCGATTGACGAGATAGTAATCGGGGAACGCCAGCAGGGGGATGGTGGGCAGGTCTGTATGGAGCGTCTCCGCCAAACGGCACAGGAGTTTTTGGCGGGCGGCATCCGGTTTGGGCGTGTAGAGGTCATCGAAAAGGGTGGTCAGGTCTAAATTGCGATAGCGCATCACGTTCAGCCCCGCCAGCGGGTCGTAGCGGGTGGGGATGGCGCGGGGGTCGTAAATATCGCGCAGATAGCCGGTGGGGTCAACGCCGAAATAGCCGTCGTCCCACAGGTTGAGGTTGAAATTGCCGCGCATCTCCAGCCCGCGGTCAGTCCACGTGCCCCACAATTCCACCCCCTCTTTCGGCTTGGGGTGAATATTGATGCCGACATCGTACACCATCCGCTCAATGGCGCGATGCGCCTTCGCCAGCGTGTCGCCAAATTCGGCATAATAGTAGCTGTCAAATTCCAGCGGCGTGCCTTCGGGGGCAAATTTACATTGATGGCACTCGCGCGTGCCGTCGCCATCTTCGTCCGTCCACCCCGCCTCTGCCAACAGTGCGGCGGCTTTTTGCGGATTGAAGGAGAAACTCTCCAAGCCACATCCCAGCCGAAAGAGTTCATCATCCACCGGCACGGCTCGATTGTTGAAGACATCCGCGTTCAGTTCCGACACATTGATGGCATATCGAATCGCCTGCCGCACGCGCACATCCGCCAAAAAGGGGTTGGGCTGCGCCGCGTCCGCAGAACCGGCGGCGCTGAGATTCGACACCAATTGCAGCACAAAGCGGGGCGGATTCGTCGCCGCCACAATCACCGACTCGCTGTCGTCCGCCCGGCTCAAAAAGGGTTCTTCCGTCCACATATCCAACTGCGCCGTGCCGCGCTCAACCTGACGCGCACGCCGCTCGGCGTCCGCTTCCACCGTGAAAACCAGTTGCTCCGCCAGCGGACGGTCGGGAACCCAATAGTTCGGGTTCGGATTGAAGACCAATCGCTCACCCTGCACCCATTCCGCCAGCACAAAGGGACCCGTGCTCACCGGATTGAGGTTACATTCCCATTGCAGCATTTCGGCGGGGTCGCCGCACTGATGCGCGGGAAAAACACCCGTCCCCTCGCCGCCGAATTGCAGGCGGTAATTGGGATAATATTCGCTATAGTACACAATTGCTGTCAAATCGTCGGGGGTTTCGATATTGGTAATCAGGTCGAAGCCGGGGGCGTAAATGCCACTCTCTTTGAACGATTGCCACGTGAAAACCACATCCGCCGCCGTGAAAGGCTCACCGTCGCTCCACCGCACTCCGGGACGCAGCCGCCACGTGACGGTCAACCCATCCTCGCTGATGCCGCCGTTCTCGAATGTGGGCACATCCGCCGCCAGTTCGGGGTAATATGTGCCATCCGGGGCGAGTTCCACCAGCGCGCCGAAGACCAGCTCGCCGATGAGTTCCTCGTAGCCGGTATCGTTGATGTAGGCATTGAAACTGGGCGGGTCGATGGGGATGGGGACGACAATCGCATTCGGGCTGATGTCCACCACCCGCGCCAACGGCGGCAGAACGGTGGGGGTGGGAGTCGCGCCGGTTTCAACCGGAGCGGATTGGCACGCCGTCAACAGCATCAGCGCAAAGATGATGAGTGTTTTTCGCATACAGTGGTTTCCCGTCACAAATTTTGGGGAATTGTAGCCCGACGGGACAGCTTGCGCAATTCCAGTCTTCCAAAAAATCCCCGGCAACCCTTGCTTTGGTCACCGGGGACGGCTGAAATATTGATACCGCGAAAAATTATCGAGAAGTGTAAAATGCCATTGCGAGCGCAGCGAAGCAACCTCTGTACACCCATAGCGGAGAACGCTTCGGCTCTACGCGCCTCGCAATGGCAACCTGTCTGCTACAATTCGCTGGTCATAATGAACAACGGTTTCATTTCAAACGATTTGTAGAAGGGGCGCAGACGTTCCGTGCTGTAATGTTCCCTCACGCTCACAAATTTTTTCTTGCTGGTAACCACGGTGATGGGCACATCATCGTATCTTCCGTTTTTCAAAACGACCAGCCGCCCGTGAATCCCCTTCAAAATCAAATCGAGCGCGAGATTGCCGTATGCCATCGGCACAATCGAATCGATGGCGTCGGGGTCGCCGGAACGGACGAGATAGCCCAATTTCTGATTGATGACGTTCACCCGCTCGCCATTGTTGAATTTGGGCGAAAGTTCTTTCAGGCGCATCGAAACCAGCTCGCCAATCCCGCCGAGCTTCGCGTGCCCGAACATATCTTTTTCCTGACTCTTGAAAATCATCTCCCCGCCATCGAACATGGCGCCCTCGGAAACGAGAACCACCGCGTATTTACTGGGGTTCTTCCGGCGGTCATACGAGAGAACATCGGTGAGATGTTCGATATCGAACTGGAATTCCGGAATGACGCACCGATTCGCCGCGCCTGCCATCGTCGGCAGCATGG
>CAZMXX010000099.1:0-10845 GCA_964570315.1 uncultured Anaerolineaceae bacterium
TCAAGGCTCAGAATTTAAGCCGACTTAAGTCGGCTTGGGCTATTAGCCCGGAAATAAATTTCCGGATAAACGCTACCAAACATGAAAACCTGCGTTTTTCAGCGTTTATCTGCGTCCGATAAAAACATTAGCGAGTTTCGTCAGTCAATCACCCGCATCCCTGTCCCCCCCCAAAAAAAATTCCACTCAAATTGAATACCCGCCATATCTGAGGTATAATTCCTTTGCGTGAATTCTGACAATCCCCAACGTCTAATGGCTCAAAGGAGGCTTTTATGACGGCACAATATGCCATTTATGCCCAAAATCTGGTGAAACGCTACGGCTCGGTGCAGGCGTTGCGCGGGGTGAATTTGGATGTTCGCCCCGGCGAAATCTTCGGCTTTTTGGGACCCAACGGCGCGGGAAAAACCACCACCATCCGCTGTATGCTCGACCTCATCCGCCCGCAAGGGGGAACCCTGACCGTGCTGGGCATCAATCCGCAACAAGACCCGGTGGCGGTGCGGGAGCGCACGGGGTATCTGCCCGGCGAATTGAACCTCTACAACAATTATACCGCGCGCGGGATGATCAATCTGCTCAACCATCTGGGCGGCAACCGCGCCGATAACGCCTACATCAACGAATTGGCGAAACGGCTGCAACTGACGCTTGACATTCCCATCAAAAACCTGTCGAAGGGGAACAAGCAGAAAGTCGGGCTGGTGCAGGCGTTCATGCACCGCCCCGAACTGCTGATTCTGGATGAACCGACGCAGGGGCTTGACCCGCTGATGCAGAAAGAAGTGCTGCGATTGATTCGGGAAGTCCGCGAACATGGCACAACCATTTTTTTCTCGTCGCACATCATCAGCGAAGTGGAATTTTTGGCAGACCGGGTGGGCATCATCCGGCAAGGAGAGGTGGTCGAAATTATTGCGCCGGAAGAACTGCGCGAGCGCGCGCTGCGCACGGTGCAGGTGCGCTTCAAATCGCCGGTAGCGGCGCAGGCGTTGCAAGTGGATGGCATCTCGGTGCTGGAAACCAATGCCGCGGGCGACAGGGTTTCACTGCGCGTCACGGGCGAAATGGACACCCTCATCAAAACGCTGGCGCATTTCCCCGTGCGCGATTTGGAAATTGAACGCCCATCGCTGGAAGAAATTTTCCTGCAATTCTACCGTGAACCGGGCGAGGAGGCGTCATAATGACGGCAATTTTATTCCATACCCTGCGCCGTCTGCGGGGCGCAATTCTGGGCTGGGGATTGAGCCTCACCCTTATGCCCATTCTTTCCATTTCGCTGTTTGACACCCTGGCGAGTCAGGGGGAAAATCTTGATAAGCTGATGGCAACCTATCCGCCGGAAATGGCTATCCTGTTCGGTGAAATTTCCAGTATCGGCACGCCGGTGGGCTTTTTGGGGCTGGAATTTTTCGGATTGATGCCCTTTCTCCTCGGCATCTTCGCGGTGATTGCCGGGGCGGGCGCGGTCATTGCCGATGAAGAAGCGGGCGTGCTCGACCTGCTGCTGGCGAATCCGCTCAGCCGCACCACCCTGTTTTTCGGGCGGGCGCTGGGGATGTTTTTGGCGCTGGCGGCAATTCTGGGGATGTCGCTGCTGGGCATGACCTTTGCCCAAACCCTGTCGCAGGAAATGAATCTGGCTTTCGGGCAACTGTTGCGCGCGTTTTTCCCGCTGTATGTGCAGGTGTCGCTGTTTGCGGCGCTGGCGCTGGCGTTGAGCATGCTTTTGCCGGGGCGGGCGCTGGCGGCAATGACCGGCGGGCTGATTTTGGCGGCGTCATATTTCGCCAATTCCATGGCGGATGTGAACAGCTCGCTCGAATCGGTCGCCAAACTGTCTCCCATATATTATTATCCCAGTTCGCAGGCGCTGGTGGAAAAACTGGACTGGACGCCCCTGTCCATTTTAATCGCCCTCACCATTGCATTGGTCGGGCTGGCATGGTGGCGCTTTCAGCGGCGAGACCTGCGGGTCAGTGGGGAAAGCGTGTGGCGGCTGCGGATACCGTTTCGCGGCGCAAAAACAACTGAAGGGGGATTATGATGATGGCATTAATTTGGCACACCCTCCGGCGGATGAAATGGCATATCATCGGCTGGAGTTTGGGGATGGCATATATGGGGTCGGTGGTGGTGCTGTTTGCGGATAACCTGACCGAGCAGGCGGCGCTTATGCAGCAATTCATCGACGCTCTGCCGCAGGGTGTGATGGATTTTCTGGGCGGGATGGACGCTTTCATCACCCCGGCGGGGTTCATTGACGGCAAACTTTTCTCGCAATTGCCGCTGATGATGGGCATTTTCGCCATCATTGTCGGCAGCGGGCTGGTGGTGGCGGACGAAGAAAACGGGATGATGGATGTGCTGTTGGGGCAGCCCGTCAGCCGCACCAAACTCTTTTTCTCGCGGGTGCTGGGCGTTGCCGTCGGCGCGACCATCATTTTCGCCGTGGCGGCGGTGGCGACCATTCTGCCGCTCGGTACGGTAGACCTCGACATTTCGCCGGGGAGAATGGCGCTGGCATTCCTGCCGGCGTGGGCGCAAATCATCTTTTTCATCACCTTCACTCTGCTGTTGAGCATGGTATTGCCTTCGCAAAAAATTGCCGCCTCGGTTTCGGGGGCGTATCTGATATTTGGATATATTCTCACCGGCATGGCGAATATCAATGCCGATTGGGTCACCGCAGCGCGATTCTCCCCCCTGTACTATTATCAGGGCGGCGCGGTGTTGTATGAAGCGATGGCATGGAGTCGGGTGCTCGCCGTGCTGGCGCTGGCGATTCTCTGCGCGGTGGCGGCATGGCGGCGCTTTTTGGCGCGCGATTTGCGCGTGCGCGGCGAAGGCTCATGGCGCGTCCCGACCGAGCAAAAAACCATCGGCGCCGGATGACCGGCAGTGAAATTTGTCCCGCATCCAACCCTCACCGGGGTTGGGTGCGTTTTTTTGTGCGGATAGTGTCCACAACCGGCGCGAGGCTTTGCTTCCCCCTTCCCCCCTCTGGTATAATGGAGCAGGGTAGCAAAGTTGCAAGGTAGCAGAGTTGCAACTCTGTAACCCTGTAACCCTGTAACCCTGTAACCCTGTAACCCTGCAACTTTGCAACTTTGCTACCTTGAACTTGAACCCCAATCGGAGGCGAATGATGAATATTTTGGTGACCGGCGGCGCGGGGTATATCGGCAGCCATGTGGTGGAAGAATTGGTACGGCAGGGCGAATCGGTGGTGGTGTTCGACAATCTTTATCAGGGACACCGCGACGCGGTTGACCACGCCGCCATTTTCATTCAGGGCGATTTGGCGAATCGGGCGGAGATTGACGAGGTGCTGGACACCTATCCCATTGATGCCATCATGCATTTCGCTTCGCACACACTGGTCGGCGAAAGCATGGAAAACCCGTTCCGCTATCTGGGTGAAAATGTGACCAACGCGCTGAATCTGCTCCAATCGGCGGTGGAACACGGCGTGCGCAAGTTCATCCTGTCCTCCACGGCGAACCTGTTCGACGACCCGGAGAAAATTCCCATTGCCGCCACCGAGCGCATCGTACCCGGCAGCCCATACGGCGAATCGAAATATATCATCGAGCGATTCCTCCACTGGCTGGACAAAATCTACGATTTCCGCTTTGCCGCCCTGCGCTATTTCAACGCGGCAGGCGCGTCCGAGATTCACGGCGAAGACCACGACCCCGAATTGCACCTCATCCCCATTGTGCTGGAGGTGGCGCGCGGCAAACGGGACAAACTCATCATTTTCGGGGATGATTACGATACCCCCGACGGCACATGCGTGCGCGATTATATCCACGTGCTCGATTTGGCGCAGGCGCACATTCTGGCGCTCCGCGCGCTGGACGGCGGCAGCCGCACCTACAATCTGGGGAACGGCAAAGGCTACAGCATCATGGAGGTGGTGCAGACCGCCCGCGACATCACCGGACATTCCATCCCCGTGGAAATTGGCGCGCGCCGCCCCGGCGACCCCGATATTCTCATCGCCGACAGCGAGCAAATCCGCCGCGAACTGGGCTGGACGCCGCAATACCCCGACCTGCGCAGCATCATCGAAAGCGCGTGGAACTGGTTCCAAAAACACCCCGACGGCTATACAAACAATTAACAATTAGAAATTAGCAATGAACAATTTTCATTTGTTCATTGTTAAGTATTCATTGCTCATTGAACATGAAAGTTGCCATCAATGCATGGTTCATCAACCAAATAAACACCGGGAGCGGACAGTATTTGCGCTATTTGGTTTCCGCGCTGGCGAAATTCGACCCCGCGCTGGAGATTGTGCTGATAGCGCCCGCTTTCGCGCTGGAAAACGCCCCCACCGACTGGGGCGATACGGTCAGCGTGCGTGCCGTGCCGCTGAAGCCGGGCAACTGGCACAAACTCCGCTTCGAGCAATCGCTCTTCCCCAAAACCGCGCGCGCCATCGGCGCGGATGTGGCGCACGTGCCCTACTGGGGTTCCGCGCTCAACCCGCGCCTGCCGACGGTGGTCACGGTGCATGACATCATCCCCCGCGTGCTGCCCGAATATCACGGCAGTCCCGCCGTGCGGCTGTACACCGGGCTGGTCAGCGCCGCCGCCGCCAACGCCGATTTGATTTTGGCGGATTCGGACGCCAGCCGGAACGACATTCTGGCGCATCTGCACCTGCCGCCGGAGAAAGTCCGCACGGTGTATCTTGCCCCCGCGCCGCACTATCAGCCCGCCGAAACGTGGGCGGAAATCGATGCCGTGCTGAAAAAATACAACCTGCCGGAAGTGTTCGCCCTGTATATGGGCGGCTTCGATGTGCGGAAAAATTTGCGTGCGCTGCTGCACGCCTGGACTTTCGTCGTTTCCGGCTTGGGGGATAATGTGAAACTGGTGCTGGCGGGCAAACTCCCCGCCATCGATTCCGCATTTTTCCCGGACCCGCTGAAACTGGCGGCTGAGTTGGGCATCGCCGACCACATCATCACCCCCGGTTGGATTGATGAAGCCGACAAGCCCGCTCTCTACAGCGCGGCGCGGGTGTTTGTCTATCCTTCCCGCTATGAAGGGTTTGGTTTGCCCGTGCTGGAAGCGATGGCGTGCGGCACGCCGGTGGTCACGTCCACCGCTTCATCTTTGCCGGAATTGGCGGGCACGGACGCTTTTCTAGTTGACCCGGACGACACCAAACAGCTCGCCGCACCGATTATTTCGCTCACCATTCAGGATGACACCCACAACGAAATGGCGGGACGGGCATATCAACGCGCACAGGAATTCAGCTGGCAAATTACCGCCCGCAAAACATTGCAGGCGTATCGGGATGTGACACATTGAACGTTTTGATGATTTCAAAGGCGCTGGTTGCGGGCGCATATCAAAAAAAATTAGAGGAAATTGCCGCACACGACGACCTCAATCTGTCGGTGGTGGTGCCGCCCGCGTGGGGCACGCAACGGCTGGAGCGCGCCCACACCGAGGGCTACCGGCTCATCGTCAGCGATATTCGTTTCAACGGGAATTTTCATTTCCATTTTTACCCCAACCTGAAACACATCATCGCCGAGACCGCGCCGGATGTGATTCATATTGATGAAGAACCGTACAACTTCGCCACCTTTCACGCGCTGAAATTGGCGCAGAAACACGGGGCGAAAACGGTGGTCTTCAGTTGGCAGAACATCAACCGGCAATATCCGCCCCCATTCGGGTGGATGGAAAAATACGTGCTGGCGCACACCGACGGGCTGATTGTGGGCAACGCCGAGGCGCAATCGGTGTGGCGGGAAAAGGGCTACACCGGCGAACTGTGGCAAATTCCGCAATTCGGCGTTGACCCCGCCATCTTCCACCGCCGCCGGCGCGTTCACCGGGTCAGCAAACCGAGTGTGATTCTCCAGCGCAGTGCCCGCCGTCCCAGCCAACCCGCGCTGGTCATCGGGTATGTCGGGCGGCTGGTGGAAGAAAAAGGCGTGGAATTGCTGATGAAAGCCGTCGCCGGGTTGAAAGGTCCGTGGGAGATGAAAGTGCTCGGCAGCGGTCCCGACCGGCGGCGATTTGAGCAGATGGCGCAGTGGCTCGGCATTGAATCGCGGGTGACATTCGACCGGCAATTGCCGTCCACCCACATGCCCAACTATTTGAGCGGGCTGGACGTGCTGGTGCTGCCTTCACAGAGCCGCCCGAACTGGAAAGAGCAATTCGGGCGGGTGCTGATTGAGGCGATGGCGTGCGAAGTGGTCACCGTCGGGGCGCGGTCGGGCGCGATACCGGAGGTGATGAGCGACGCGGGCTTGCTCTTCGATGAGGGGGATGAAGACGGGCTGCGCGCGCAATTGCAGCGTCTGCTTGACGACGTGCCCCTGCGCGCCGAACTCCGCGAGCGGGGCAAAACCCGCGTGCTGGAAAACTACACCCACGCCGCCATCGCCGCGCACACAGTGGACGTGTATCGCAAGTTAGGATAGGGGTAGGGATAGAGATGGTACTTGCGTGAGACGTATTGCGTGTTGTGTATTTCGTAATTTTACGGAACACGCAACACGCAGTACGAAACACGTTGACAACCTTAAACTTTGAACCAAAAACTGACCACTGAAAACTGAAAACCCAAAAATCTTTCAACGAGGAGAGTATCATGTTAAACGGAAAAACCATTTTAATCATCGGTGGATATGGCATGGTGGGACGGGCAATTTGCCGCGAACTGATTCATCACCAGCCCGACACCCTCATCATCACTTCCCTTTTGGAAAACGAGGCGAAAGAAGCCGTCGCGTCGTTGAAAAAAGAATTCCCCGAAACCGAGACCAAATTGCTCCCCCACTGGGGAAACATCTTCGTGCGCGCCTCGCTCAAAGACACCCAGCGCGCCGAAGTCCTCTCGAACCCGGAATACCGTCGCCAACTCTACCACGACGTGCTCGACAGTTTCACCCCCGAAACGCTGAAAACCTCCTTTCTGGCGCAACTGGTGATGGGCAACACCCCCGAATACCCCGGCGTGAAGCCGCACATCATCATTGATGCGGTCAATACCGCCACCGCACTGGCATATCAGGATATTTACAACTCGGCGGCGGAAGTCCACGATTTGTATGAAAAAGCCGAAAAAGTGTGGGAAGAAAACGAGCGCGCCGTGGTGGAACGTCTGCTCATCAGCCTGTACACCCCGCAATTGGTGCGCCATGTGCAAGTCCTCAACGAAGCGATGCAGCGCGCGGGCACGCAGGCATATCTAAAAATCGGCACCAGCGGCACGGGCGGCATGGGGCTGAACATCCCCTACACCCACGGCGAAGAAAAACCGTCGCGGGTGCTGTTGTCGAAAGCGGCGATGGCGGGCGCACACACCTCCCTCCTCTTTTTGATGGGGCGCACGCCGGGCGGTCCCGCCGTGAAAGAAATCAAACCGACCGCCGCCATTACTTGGAAAAATATCGGCTACGGCGCCATCAAAAAACGCGGACGCGCCATCGCCCTGCATGACTGTCCGCCGGAAGCGGGCATCAAATTGACCCCCGGCACGCATTTCGATTTGAATGAACGCCCCACCGCGCCCGCCGACAACGGCGTGCTGGAATCGGTGTTCATCGACACGGGCGAAAACGGGCTTTTCTCGCTCAATGAATACACCGCCATCACTAGTTTGGGGCAGATGGAAGCGGTCACGCCGGAAGATATTGCCTTCAACGTGATAGCCGAGCTGCGCGGGCTGAACACCGGTAAAGATGTGATTGCCGCGCTGGACGGGGCGGTACTCGGACCGAGCTACCGCGCCGGAGTGCTGCGCCATCGCGCCATTGCCTACGCCAAACATCTGGCGGAAGAACACGATGTGCCATCGGTGGCGTTTGAGATTTTGGGACCCCCGAAAATGTCGAAATTGCTGTTTGAGGCGTATCTGCTCAAACGGATGTACCGCACTATGGAAGCGGTGGCGCAGGTGGACACCGCCCAATTGATACAGGATGTGGAAGCGCTGGTGCGCGGCAACGCCGACATTCGGCGGCAGGCGGTTTCCATCGGCATTCCCATCCTCATGCCCGATGGCGAAACCCTACTGGCGGTCAATCGCGGCAAAGGGGAGCATCGCTGGGAGCGCACGACATGGGATGTGACCCCGGACGCCATCAACCACTGGGCGGCGACGGAGTGGATTGACCTGCGTCGGGAAAATATGGTGCGCTGGCAGGAACGTTTCCGCATCATTTTGGATGAGATTGCCGCCCTGCCTGACCCGCTGGAGAATGCCAGCTCGCAATTCGGCAGAACCATGACCGACCCCGCAACATGGGCGCTCGACCCGGACATCAATTTGGGCGAAGTCGCAGGCTGGATTTTCAGCACCGAAGAACAGGGTATGCGTATGAAAGGGTGATGAACGTCGTCGGGATGATGAAAAAAATGTTGACACATCGCGTCAGGCTGGTTATAATCAGGGCACTTTATTCCCACAACCCATATTTTGAGGATATATGCCCAAGCATTTGCCCGCGTATGCCAAATACGATTTACTCTTCTCCCCGCAGCGAATTCCCGCGCTGAAGGATATTCGCGGGGAAAAGTGGCGGGTGCTGGCATCAACGGTGGCGGAACTGCCGGAAACGCATCCTGACGCACTCGCATTGTCTCTCACGGTGATTCAATTATCCGGCTGTGAAACGTGCGAAAAGGACAGCTACCGGGCGCAGTTGGGATGCGCCACCTGTGCCCGGCGCACGCTGATGAGTTTCAAAGGCTCGGATGATTCGCTGTTGCGCGAATTTGAAACCGCCCGCGAAAAAATCATCACCCATTTGACACTGCCATGACGATTGTTTGACAGCCATGACGCACCGTGTTATGATGGCAGACAATCAGACACCAACCCCGATATTGAGGAGGGAAAGCAAAGATGCTGACGCTGGTTGAAAAACTTTTATTTTTCTGGGCAGTCGTATTGTCGTTGTATTATGGCGCGCGCTACTTTGACCGGATGGTGAAGGTCATTCTGCGCGGGCAGGATGAGCTGTATCTGGATAATCTACCCCGCCGATTGTGGCACGCGCTGGAATCGTTCGTCAGTTTGCGGACGGTTTTTAAAACCCGAACCGTCGAAAGCTCATTCCACGCCGCCATCGCCTGGGGCTTCATGTACTATTTTCTCATCAACGCCCTCGACGTGCTGGGTGGATACATCCCCGCCGTGCACGAATGGACGCAATCCCCGGCGATGGGCTGGTATCGGCTGGGCGGCGACATTCTGAGCATCGGCGTGCTGGTGGGGATGATCTATTTTCTCAGCCGCCGCTTCATGGTGGACACCCCCGCGCTGAACATCCGCGAAAATGTGAAACTGCACCCCAAAGCCAAAAACGGAATGCGCCGCGATTCGCTGATTGTGGGGATTTTCATCCTGCTGCACGTCGGTTTCCGTTTTCTGGGCGAATCGTTTCTGGTGGCGCAAGAGGGGGGCGACGTTTGGCAGCCCTTCGCCTCCGCCGTGGCGAATCTGTGGGCGGGGATGTCGCCCGCCGCGCAACTGGCGGGTTGGCACGTCTCATGGTGGATCGCGCTGGGGCTGATTCTGGCGTTCATCCCCTATTTCCCGTACACCAAACACCTGCACCTGCTGGTCGCCCCCGTCAATTTCATGACCCGCCCGCAAAAACGCTCCATCGGGGAACTGAAACCCCTTGATTTTGAAGATGAGACCATCGAACAATTTGGCGCGGCAAAACTCACCGATTTGAGCCAAACCCAAATCCTCGATGCCTTCGCCTGCATCATGTGCAACCGCTGTCAGGATGTGTGTCCCGCATACAGCACCGGCAAAGAGCTGTCGCCATCCGCGCTGGAAATCAACAAACGGTACGGCATCAAATCACATTTCGGCGCCATTGCCATCGGCAAAAGCGATTTGGATTTGCTGGATGTCGCCATCACCGAAAGCGCGGTGTGGGCGTGCACCACCTGCGGCGCGTGCTCGGAAGTTTGCCCGGTGGGGAATGAACCCTTCACCGACATTATGGACATTCGGCGCAATCAGGTGTTGATGGAGAGCGAATTCCCCGAAGAATTACAGCAGGCGTTCCGGGGCATGGAGCGGAACGGCAACCCGTGGCAAATGTCGAATGACCGGCTGGAATGGGCGCAAACGCTCGATTTCAGCGTGCCGACGGTGGAAGACAACCCCGATTTCGAGGTGCTGTACTGGGTGGGCTGCGCCGGCGCATTCGACCCCGGCGCGCAGAAGATTGCCCGCTCGTTTGCTACCATCCTGAACCGCGCGGGGGTGAATTTCGCCGTGCTGGGCAACCAGGAAACCTGCACCGGCGATACCGCTCGGCGCGCGGGGAACGAATACCTGTTCACCGAAATGGCGATGGGGAACATCGAAACGCTGAACGGCGCGGGCGTGAAAAAAATCGTTGCCACTTGCCCGCACTGTCTGCACACCATCAAAAACGAATACCCGCAATTCGGCGGCGAATTTGAAGTTGTCCACCACACCGAATTCATCAATGAGCTGGTGGGCAGCGGCAAAATCCAACTGGATGGACACAAACTCGATGCCGTGACCTTCCACGACCCCTGCTATTTGGGGCGGCACAACGGCGTATACGATGCGCCGCGCAATGTGCTGACGCAGTTCAGCGCCACCGTGCCGGAAATGGAAAACAACCGCAACCTGTCTTTCTGCTGTGGCGCAGGCGGCGCGCAGATGTGGAAAGAGGAAGAGGAAGGCTCGGCGGCGGTGAACGAGACCCGCTACGCCGAAGCCCTCGCCACCGGGCCGGTCACTGTACACACATCTGTCACGGCGCCGACGGGGGCGCGGGGGGGGACTGGGGCGGGACG
>CAZMXX010000100.1:0-10841 GCA_964570315.1 uncultured Anaerolineaceae bacterium
GCCCATCCGCGCGTGCGAATGGCATAAACGAAGAGGTCAATCGCCATGGTGGGGTAGCTGAAAAAGAGTGTGCCCGCAAAAATTCCGGCAAAATAGGGGGTTCCGGCGGGCAACTTTTGGCGCAGCAGCCAGAAATACACGCCGAACAGCACCGCAATCCCCACCAAAAACGCCAGCACCCCCCCGCCGGAATAGCGGGTGAGTTTGGCGTAATCAACCGGCGGTATAATTTTATAGAGGTCTTTGAGTGGAAATAGGCGTGTGAAAACGCCCCAATAAATTATTTCTGATACGATTACCGGCGCGGCAAGGGCGGCGATGAGTTTTTTGGCGGTCATATGTCACGGGAGCATTTTTTGAATGAGGGCAACCAACTCGCGGGGGGGCGTGGTTTTTTTGATGAGTGTGACCGCGCCCGCCGTCAGCGCCTTTTGCGCCATTTCGCCCGTTTCATATGCCGTGAACAGCACAATGGGGATGTCGGCGGTGGCGGGATCCTGTTTGATGGCGGCGGTGGCTGCCGCGCCATCCATCACCGGCATCATCAAATCCATCAAAATAATATCGGGATGGTGTGCCTTTGCCTGCGTCACTGCTTCCTGCCCGTTATTCGCTTTCAAAACGGTCATTTTCGAGCGGCGAAAGGCAAACTCAAGCAGGGTGAGTTGTGTCGGTTCGTCATCAACACATAAAATTGTGGGCATTTTATCCTCGATTCATTGAAATCAACACCCATATCGTACCACATTTTAAACGTCTGCACAAAGGTTTATCAATTTTCAGGATGGTGATATAATTGTGCTGTTTGGGGTTGTTTTTCAGTTGTTGGTCATTGGTTTTTCGTTCTTTCCCCAAAAACCGGCAACCGAAAATCGAAAACTAATCTGCCGCCACGGGAGGATTCCAACGTTGCTTGCCAAAGTGAATAGCTGTTCGGTGATTGGATTGGATGGGGTGCTGATTGATGTTGAGGTTGATATTGCCAACGGATTGCCCGCCTTCAACATCGTCGGTCTGCCCGATGCGGCGGTGCAGGAAGCCCGCGAGCGGGTGCGCGCCGCCGTGAAAAACACCGGACTGCCCTTTCCCCGCACCCGTATCACCGTCAACCTCGCCCCCGCCGACATCCGCAAAGCCGGTCCCGCCTTCGATTTGCCCATTGCCGTGGGTATTCTGCTGGCGAGCGAAACCATTTTCGGCAATGTGGACGACGCCATTTTCATGGGCGAACTCTCACTGGACGGCAGCGTGCGCCACGTGAGCGGTATTCTGCCGATGGCGTCGCTGGCGCACGAACTGGGCTACACCCGGATTTTCGTCCCCGCGGTGGACGCGCCGGAAGCCGCGCTGATTGATGGCGTCACGGTCTATCCGGTGGAAAAGCTGTTGCAGGTCATCGACCATCTTTCCGGGCATCAGCGGATGTCGCCGTTTGAAGCCGACCGCTCGCTGGATGATGGCGAGTTGCCCGCTGTGGTGGACTTCGCGGAAATTAAAGGGCAGGAACACGTCAAACGGGCGGCGGAAGTGGCGGCGGCGGGCGCGCACAATATGCTGTTGACGGGACCTCCCGGCAGCGGCAAAACGCTCATCGCCCGCGCCATGCCCGGCATTCTGCCCCGTCTGTCGCTGGAGGAAGCGCTGGACATCACCCGCATTTATTCCGTCGCGGATTTGCTCCCCGGCGATAAACCGCTCATCCGCCTGCGTCCTTTCCGCGCCCCGCATCACACCATCAGCTATGCCGGACTCATCGGCGGGGGACGGTTTCCCAAGCCCGGCGAAATCAGTCTGGCGCATCGCGGGGTGCTTTTTCTGGATGAACTCCCCGAATTTGGACAGCGCATGCTGGAGATGTTGCGCCAGCCATTGGAAGATAAACTGGTTTCCATCAGCCGCAGCGCCGGTTCGCTGACTTATCCCGCGAATTTCACGCTGGTGGGGGCGATGAATCCCTGCCCGTGCGGCTATTTTGGCGACCCCGAAAAGGAATGCACCTGCTCGATGTCGGCGGTGCAGCGTTACCAGAAACGCATTTCCGGTCCGCTGATGGATAGGATTGATATTCACGTGACCGTGCCGCGTATTCCATTTGAAAAATTGTCGGATAAACGGGTGGGGGAAGCGAGCGCGACCATTCGGGCGCGGGTGGAAACGGCGCGGGAAATTCAGCAAAAGCGATTTGCCGGGACGGGGTTGCAAACCAATGCCGATATGGGACCCGGCGAAATTCGGCGATTTTGCGCGCTGGACGCCACCGGCGAGCAGTTGCTCAAAACGGCGGTGCAGCAGATGCACCTCAGCCCGCGCGCGTACCATCGGGTGTTGAAGCTGGCGCGCACCGTCGCCGATTTGGCGGGCGCGGAGAGCATCGAGCCGCCGCATCTGGCGGAAGCGTTGCAGTATCGCCCCCGTGAGCAGATGTGAGCGGGGCTATTCCGCGTTGAATTTGCCGATGTCGAGCACCAGAAACGCCTCCATTGGCACGCCGCTGGATTTTGAGAGCACATAATCGGGGTCGAGTTTGCGCACCATCACATTTTTGCCCAGTAGCTCATAGGTGCGCTGGTCAATGTACACTTCGCTTTCATCGCGCCCGTTGATTGCCATTTTGCTCAATTTATTGCTGAGGTTGACCGCCGCGCCGACCATCGCCCCTTCCGCCCCGACCGTGCCCACGCGCACTTCGCCGGTGGCAATGCCGATACCCATCCCCGTTTGCAAAAATTTCTCGTTTTTCAGCAGCCATTCTTCCCGCAGTCTCAGATATTCATCCCGCATTTGGGTGGCGGCAATCAGCGCGCGCAGCGCCGGCGTCACCAGCGATTCCCCCCGTCGTTCCGGATATTTCCCGAAAACGCCCATCACGCTGTCGCCCAAACTTTTGTCCATCGCGCCGCCGGCATTCACAATGATGGTGGACATGCGGAGCAGATATTCGTCCAGAAATTCAATCATCAATTCAGGTCCCACCGCATCAGTGATGAAGGTGGAGCCGTGAATGTCGCCCATCACCACCGT
Source organism: uncultured Anaerolineaceae bacterium (assembly GCA_964570315.1). Lineage (GTDB taxonomy): Bacteria > Chloroflexota > Anaerolineae > 4572-78 > 4572-78 > JANTHQ01. The sequence continues at coordinate 3,022 of CAZMXX010000100.1, forward strand.
GACCTCATCCTGTCGCGCCAAAATGTCGTGCAGATAGCCGGGGTCGTAATAATCTTCCGCGCTGGGGTGATTTTGCACGCGGCGAAGTTGCAGCATCCGAAAGCCGGACGTTTCCACCAGTTGGTGGGTGGCGAGTCCATCGCGCTGAACGATGTCGTTGAAATCGTCGCGGCGCAATCCGAGCAGTTGGGTCTCGGTGGCGCAGCGCACGGTGGTTGTGCGCGGAACCGAGCGCAGCAGCGCCATTTCGCCGAAATAGTTGCCCACGCCGAGCCGTTTCACCACGGTGGGCGCGTCGTCGGTGGTGGGGGGCGCAGCCAGCACTTCCACCTCCCCCGATTCGATGATGTAAAAAGTGTCGCCCGGTTCGCCCAGCGAAAAAACAATATCGCCCGCGTTGAAGGTGGAAACCTGCAACCGTTGCGAGAGCAGGGTCGTTTGCTCTAGTGTCAATTTGCTCAACATCGGAATGCGCTCCAGCACGGAGACCACGCCGGACGCGATGGCGCGGTCAACCAGCTCGAATTGCGTTTTCGCGTCCACATAATCGGGTTTCAGTTGCAGGGCGATTTTGAAGGTGCTGTGCGCCGATTGGTAATCTTTGAGCACTTTCTGGACAATCCCCAAATTGAAATAGTGATATGGATTCGTCGGCTCCAACTGGGTGATGGCGTTGAAAATCGTCAACGCCTCTTCGTATTTTTGCTGGTCGAAATATGCCATCCCCAATTGGTTGAAAGCGTCCACAAAATCGGGGCGCAGTTGGATGGCGGTTTCCAAATGGTCAATGGCGCGGGCATATTGGTTCAATTGGCGGTACAGTGCGCCAAGTTCGTATTGTAATTCGGCGTTCTCCGCATCGAATTCCGCCGCGTGCAGCAAATAGGTGAGCGCCTCCGGGTAGCGTCCCATCTGATAGCTCGCCAATCCCACCGCAAACAGCATGGGGAACGTCTGCGACGCGGGGAGCGCCGATTCCCATTCGTCGGTCATACGGGCAATTTCCGCCCCGGAGCTTGCCAGACATTGCGCCGCCAGCCAGATACGATTGTAGTTTTTCCCGTCCCCCAGCATTTGCGAAAATAGCGGGGTGCGGTCGTCAGCAATGCCGAACAGCATCACCAGCGTGCCGAACCAGCGCTGGAGTGCGTCGGCGGTGTCGATGTACGGGGAAAGGTCGGGGGTGTCGGTGTTCAGTGCCAGCGCCGTGAAAAATTCCTGATAGGTGTGATGGGCGAATTCCAGCCGGTGCTGTTCGATGTTGCTGCTGTAGCCAATCAATCCGCTGAATTTTATTTCTTCGTGAATATCTTCGATGGTGCTGTATTTGATGGTGTCAAGGGCATTATCGGGCATATTGTGGAATTTCACGTATTCTTTGGCGATGATGATGAACCATTGTTTCTTCGATACGGTCAACTGTCGGTGCTGCTGCATGTATAGCCCCAATTGCGCCAGCGCGCGTTTGCGCAATGCCAGCGGCGTTTCACTCCGCGACCGCCCGAAGATTTTCCACCACTCCGAGTCAATTCGTTCCAGCAAATTGTCGGTGAACAGCTCGAACATCCGGCCGCGATTTTTGGGCAGGGTTTCGGCTTTTTTCGCCAGCCGGGTGAACATATACAGCGCCAGCGGCGTTTGCGCCAACTCAATCAACTGCGGGTCGGAGAAAATTTCGCGGGCGACTTTTTTACCCCGCTCCTGCCGCATATATTTCACCAAAAATGCCTCAATGTCATACCGGGTGAGCGGTTGGAGCACCACCGTTTTGAAACTGTGGATGGGCAGATAGTCCTGCTCGCGGCAGGTCATGATGAAATGGTGTCGCTCGCGGTGGGTTTGGATGAATTGGTTGAGCAGTTGACGGGTGGCAGTGTCGCCCTGAATTTCATTCAGCCCGTCCATGATGAACACGATTTTTTCCACCGGAAATGCCGGATGTTCCCCCGCCAGCATGCGGTGAACATCGTCTTCCGTTTCAAATTGACTCAGACCATACCCTTGCAGCAGATTCAAAATCAACCGCTCCACCGACCTTTCCGCGCCGAGAGCATTCAGTTTAATGAAAATCGGCACGGCGACGGGGTCATTTTCCGCGTATTGGCGTTGGGCGGCGTCCGCCAGCCGCAGCGTGATGTAGCGCAGGGCGGTGGTTTTGCCCATGCCCGCGCCCCCCAAAATGACCGTGCGCGGGTCGTTTTGGATGAGCGTCCACACGTCGGTGGGGATGGGGCGCGCGACCATCTGCTGGGAGGCGAACCGTCGCAACGGCGACATCTCCGCCGGGGCGACGCCGTGCGCCAGCGTTTCCACCCGCTTTTCCGCCACATTGCCCATCAGCGCCAGCAGGGGGGCAATTTTGGGCGCGGCGGCGCGGAGCTGCGGTTTGTTCAGCGGCAGAATTTCGCATTTGGTGATGGCGGTCACGGTGGCGGTGCGCGGCACGTTTTTGATGAGCGCAATCTCGCCGAAGAATGCGCCCGGCTTCAAGCGGGTGATGGCGCTGGTGTTGCCCAGCGGGTCGGTGATGCTGACCTCCACTTCCCCTTTCAGCAGCACATAACAGCGTCGTCCCACCTCACCCTGCCGGATGATTTTTGTGCGCGGATTGATGGTCGCCCGTTGGGGAAAAATGTCGGTCAACAGCGCCAATTCTTCCGCGGAGAAATCATCGCGGGTGGTGGATGTTTGCATCGTTTCGGCGGAACGGATGGCTTTCAGGGGCAGGTAAAGGTCGTTCCACACAATATATTCCGAATCGGTGAGCAGAGCGTGGATATATTGCTCCAGCGGCGGGCGGGTGCGGGGTCCGAAACTGACCGCCAGTTCCTCCGAATCGGCGGGGAAGATGAACAGGTCGCTTTTCCAGTTCCAGAAATCGGGGGCGGATTGCGCCATCTGCCGCACATGAACGGGTTTTGCCCAAATCACAATGGGGTAGGCAATCATGGTGAAGCGGTCGCGGAAGAAGTTGAGCAGTTGAAAGAACCGGCTGCGTTCATCGTCGGTGAGGTTTTCGATGCCGTGAACGAAGATGACCATCGCGCGGTATTTGCCGGTCAGCTCCACATTTTTGAAGCGGGCTTGGTCGGTGAGTTCCGCCAGACTTTTCACCAGATTCAACTGCCGGTTGTCAATTTCAAAGGGGAAAAGATAAATCTGGTCGTCCGCCAGCCGTTGCCGGAAATGCTCAAACAGCGATTGCCGGAGGGCGGCACTGCCACATTCTGCCACACTCAACCCACCGAGTGTGCTCATTCGCAGGGTGGCAGTCATCAACCGTATTTCATCCGCAAAAATATTGGTGATTTTGTCCATATCCAAATACTCACTGGCGATTGGGGGTGTGGTTTCAAGTTTCAGGTTCAAGGTTTCAGGTTTGATGTTCAACATTGCGAAGCTCACTTTTTCACCCGCACATTCTCTCGTTTTTACATTTTATGCAATGCGTAATCCATTTTACGCGCCGTTCTCCGTTTCCCATTCGGTCAGCAACTCCGAGACCACCGGGTGCACGTCGAACCAGCCTTTGCCGTTGGGATAATAGAGCACGCACAGCGATTCGAGGTGGCGCATATCCACATCGGCGCGGCTTTTGGTGCGCGAAACCTGTTTCAACCGGCGATAGTCGTCGTGTTCCAGCATGCGGTAATATTCGCTTTTGAGCTTGCCTTTTTGCATGTGGATGATTTGCCGGGAAATTTTGCCGATTTCATATTCGTGGCAATAGACGCAGCAACCACGAATGATGCGGATGAGTTCGCGTAGAATACCGCCGGTCATTTCGATGGCGGTTTCCACCACGCCGTCCTCGAATAAATCGGGATGCACCCGCCGGAACACAATTTCGCGCAATGTGGTCACGTCGGGGCTGGTGGGGGGTTCGGGCGTGCCGTCTTTGCGCCGCACTTTGAACATCGGCATATAATGGGTTTCCAAAAACTGCCCCACGTGCTTCGAGTGGGTATCGTACAGCAGGGAAATCGGGGCGGTGTAAATGACAAAACAGTTGAAGGAGGTGAGGCTTTTGACGTGTTCCCGAAAAACGTTCAGGGCGGCGTCGAGCGGCTGAATTTTGTCCAAATCATCAATGATGAGCAGGAGACTTTTTTGGGTCACAGCGGCGACGTTGTCGATGGTTTGGTTGATGAGTCCGATGAGTTCGGGGATGTAGCGGCGGATGCGGGCGCGAATTTCGTCGCGCACCGAGCCTTCGCTTTTCAGGCGCACATCAATCAGGCGGATGAGGCTGCCCAGTTCCAGATTGTTGCCATTGGCTTCCACCTCGCCCCCAAATGCCGATTCGCCCTGATAGAGCCAGTCGTACACGCGGCGGGCGGGGGTATCGTCCATATTTTGCCCCAGCCGTTCCATTTTTTTGTAAATGCCCAAAATGATGGATAACGCCAAATCGACAAATTCGATGTTGTACAATCCCACCACTTCACTGATGGAATACTGGATGGGGAGCAATTTTTTTTGCAGGACGGCGTACCGGCGTTTCCCGTCGCTACCCGTTTCGATGATGTTGACCAGTTTGGAAAGTTCGGTGCTTTTGCCGCAGCCGGTGTGTCCCACAAACAGGAATTTGGTATTGCTGGCGGGTTTCGATTTCACTCCGGCGGTCAATTCGCCCAAAAGCGCACGGAGTTCGGAGTTGGTGCGATTGACGTAAAACAGGTCGAGCATTTCGCCGTTGAGCGGGCGAAGGTAGTTGGTGTTGGCGTATGCGTCCAGAAAATCGGTGGCGGCATTGACGTAGTTTTTGCGACTCATTGGCACATTCTCCCCGCAGCCGAAAGGTGACGATTGTCACCGAAACGACTCCATAGTTTAACATAATGTCTGTTATGTAAAGATTATATCATTGGGTGGGGAATGTGTCAATTTGCGAATGGGAAAAAAGTACCGATGGGGGGTAGAGATAGGGATAGAAGTGCAACCCTCCCTATCTCTATCTCTATCTCGCTATTAATTGCCGGCATAGAGATACATCAGGGAGGGGGAGGTGTTCAGATGCAGCAGTTCCTGCAATTCCTCCACCGGCGAGGGCTGTTGCAGTGCGCCGAACAACCCCGGCAGCAGCGGCGCCGGCTGGCGATAATCTATCACATTCGGCTCGCCTTCAATCCCGCCGAGTTCCCCCGCGCGGTTGATGGCATCTTTCAAGTTGCCGAGTTTGTCGACCAGACCCAATTCCTGCGCCTGCTGTCCGGTATATACCCGACCATCCGCCAGTTCCCGCACGGTGGCTTCATCCAGCCCGCGCCCTTCGGCGACAATTTGCACGAAAATACCATAGGCTTCATCAATGATGCCCTGCCAGATGGCGATTTCATCGGCGGTGGGGGTGCGGTAGAGGCTGCCGGTATCTTTGTTCACCCCACTTTTGATGGTGGTTGCACCGACGCCGTATTTTTCCATGAACCCTTCGATGTTCACAAACTGGATGATCACCCCGATGGAGCCGGTGAGGGTGTGACGATTCGCCCAGATTTCATCGGCGGGGGCGCTGATATAATAGCCGCCGCTTGCCGCCAGCGTGCCCATCGAGACCACCACCGGTTTGGTCATCTCTTTGACCTGCCGGTAAATTTCATCGGAGGCGACCACCCCGCCGCCGGGACTGTCCACGCGCAAAACCACCGCTTTGATGCGCGGGTTGTCGTTGGCTTGCCGCAGTTGGCGGACGATGCGATTGCTGTACGCCCCCGATGCAGTTGTGCCGAACACATCGCTGGGCGGGTCGCCGGAGACGATTTCGCCTTCAACGCGGATGAGCGCCACCGAGTCGGTGGTGGCGAAGGCGGGACCATCGCCTGCCATTCGGCTGACCAGCACGCCGAATCCGATGGATAGCCCGCAGACGAACAAAAATACAATAGAAATTCCGATAATCCAGAAGAGTTTCTTTTTCAATGGAAATACCTTTCGGGTTTAAAGTTACAGGCTTGCAGAGTTGCAGAGTTACAGGGTTGCAGGGTTGCAGAGTTACAGGGTTGCAGGGTTGCAGGGTTGCAGGGTTGCGTAATACGCAACAGATTTTGTCTCACTTGCTCACCTGCCCACTTTTTCACTTTCATGCATCACCCGCGCACCAGCCGGTGATACCGTTTTTTCCCGGCGCGAAGGAGAATGCCGTCCGCCGTTACATCCGCCGCCGAAATTGTGGCGTCCACCGCGTCCACGCGGGCGTTGTTGACGTAAATGCCGCCCTGCTGCACCATCCGCCGAGCTTCCCCGCGCGATTTGGTCAACCCCACCTCGGCGAAAATTTCCAGCACGCCGATGCCCGCTTCGAGCCGCGCCGCGTCGATGGTGGTGGTGGGCATGGCGCTCAAATCGCCGCCGCCGGTGAATGCCGCCGCCGCCGCTTTCTGCGCCGCTTCGGCTGCCGTTTCGCCGTGGACGATTTTTGTGGCTTCAAACGCCAGCACTTTTTTCGCCTCGCGGAGTTCCGCGCCCGCCAGCGCCCCCAGCCGTTTGATTTCATCCATCGGCAGGAAGGTGAAGATTTTCAGCAATTTTCCCACATCTCGGTCATCGCAATTAATCCAATATTGATAATAATCGTATGGTTTGACCCGCTCCGGTGAGAGCCAGACCGCGCCGCGTTCGGTTTTGCCCATTTTCGTGCCGCTGGCGGTGGTCAGCAGGGGATAGGTCATCGCCTGCACGGTGACGCTTTCTTCCCGTCGAATCAAATCCACCCCGGCGAGGAGATTGCTCCACTGGTCGTCGCCGCCCATTTGCAGGGTGCATCCGAAACGGCGGTACAGTTCAAGAAAGTCGTAAGCCTGCATAATCTGGTAATTCAGCTCGATGAAATTCAATCCACGTTCCCAGCGCTGTTTGTAGCCTTCCGCCGCCAGCATGCGGTTCACGCTGAAATGCCGCCCGATGTCGCGCAGGAATGACACATAATTCAAATCCAGCAGCCACTCGGCGTTATTGATGTAAATGGCATGTTCGCCCAAAAATTGCCGCATCTGCGATTGTAGGGCGTTCGCGTTGGCTTGAATTTCCGCCGCCGAAAGCATCTTCCGCATTTCGGTTTTGCCGCTGGGGTCGCCAATCATCGCTGTGCCGCCGCCCACCAGCGCAATCGGGCGATGTCCCGCGCGCTGCATGTGCATCATCGCCATAATGGTGACGAGATGTCCCACGTGCAGGCTGTCGGCGGTGGGGTCGTAGCCGATGTAAAACGTGACTTGTTCGCGGGCAAGCTGGGCGCGGAGTGCGTCGGCGTCTGTAACTTGGGCGACAAAGCCCCGTTCGTTTAAAATGTCGTAAATGTTGTCGGTCATGGTGTCACCTGTGTTTGAGTGAGATTTATGGATTCGAGAGCCAATTCGTCAAATTTGTTTTTTGCCCTGGTTTTTTCATACAAACGGTTCCCGCAAATCATTGAGCGTATAATCAGTTTCTTCGTCTTCCATTCCGCGCATTGCGAAAGTTAATGACAGCGTTGACCAGTCTGCTTCCTCTTGCCGCTGTTTGAAAAGCAGATACTTTACAAAATCGAGAACTTCTGCTTGCAAGCGGTCAGGCAGCATTTGAATATATTCTTGAAGGGTTTGGGCAACACTCATTTGTCTATCCTCCGCAGATTCTATCAGCGGCATTATACCACACCCCGCCGATTTTTGCCCACGCGGCGACCCAAAAAGTTGCGGATTCTTCCGTTGGGCGATAAGATGCGTGATAGATGAAAACGTGAAACGTGATTTGACAAACGCGGTGCGGTAATCTAGCATTTCACGAATCACGAATCACGAATCACGAATCACGAATCACGAATCACGAATCACGAATCACGA
>CAZMXX010000101.1:0-10751 GCA_964570315.1 uncultured Anaerolineaceae bacterium
TACGATGACCACCCGTCGGTGTTGGGCGCATTGATGCGCAGAGAAAAGGCGCCGGCGGCAATATCCCGTTCCACTTTTTCCGAATCGTCCAAATTCCACGCGCTGTCGGCAGATGAAAAATCATCTTCCAGCAAGGTTGTCATGCTGATGCCGTCGGCGGGGGGCGGGGAAATGGCTTGATGCACGCCCCCCGGAACGCGCACGAGCACGTTATCGAACGCCACGGAAACGTTTGGCTCGGAATAGCTGGAAACAATCACGCCGATTGCCCCGCCGGAAAAAGTATCATCGGACAGTGTTTCCACCAGCACCCCGTTGATGTAAAATTTATACAGCGAGCCGATGCCCTCAACCTCAATCACATTTGTGCCGAAGCCGGTGTTCACCAACGGCGACGATTTCCACTCGGTGAGCGGGAACCATTCGCCATTTTCAAATTTATTGATGACGTAAAAACCATCGCTGCTGACTTCAAAGGTGTAGTAATTATTTTCATCCACAAAACGATACACAACGCCGTAACTGTTGTTATCCGGTCCGCCGAGTTTCCGCCCTTCAACCTGATAATCGAAAGCGTCGAAAGTCTCGGCGATGGTTGTCCAAAGATAATTGTTGATTTCGGGGACGTCAATTTGCAATTCCTGCCCATCGAGCACGATGCCGTCAATGATGCCCCAATCCCCTTTGTCGGATGAAAAATCGTCGGCGTACAGGGTTTCGCCCGCGTTGTCCGGCAGTGCCACCGGCGAACGGTCGGGTTCGGCAGTGGGGCGCGGTTCGGTTGCCCCCGCGAGGGCACGGGCGAGCAGCGGTTTCGCCAGATTGATGGGGCGCAAAGCGTTGATGAACCCGCCGCCGGGGACGCAGGCGTCGCGCTCATCCACAAAACCGTCGTCGTTGGTGTCGGTGAGACGGCGGCAGTCCACAATTTCGCTGTCCGCGCCCCCCCCTGCACCGAGCTGGGTCGGCACGGCGATTAATTCGCCGTCGGGCGTCAGTCCCGCGCCGCCGCTATTCCCACCGGCGATGGTGGCGCTGGTTTTGATGAACGCCCGTCCTTTCACGCCCGGTTCGCTGGTGAAACCCGCAATCTCTCCGGTGGTCAGGGTGATGGTGTCGCCGCCAATGCCGGGATACCCCAGAATGCGCAGGGGCGTGCCCAAATGCGCCTCATCGGAGTTGCCCAAAGGAATGGCGGACAAATTCAGCGAATTGGGGGGGATGGGATTGCCATCGGCATCAGCAATGATGCGCAATATTGCCAAATCCAAATCCATATCGGCGACAGCAACTTCCGCCAAATATTTTGGTACGGGGGGTTCATCCTCTTTTTGCGTCACGGAAATGAGCAGTGATGCAATGGGCGGAAATTCTTTATCGGGCGTGACCACGTGCGCATTGGTCAAAATGTAGCCGGTCGATTCCACAATGGAACCGGAGCCGGTCCACATCGGTTGATTGTCGGCGTCCAGCGCCCAAATTTCCACCACCGATCCCAGCGGCAATTCCCCGCCCGTGACGGGCTGCGGAACGGCGGTCGGCGCGGCGGATGTCGCCCGCGACATGGGCGTCGCGGTGGGAGCAGTGGTCGCAGTGGGGGCAGGCGTGGGGGTCTCCGTCAAGGCGGTCAACCGGCTGCCGGGTCCGCATGCCAGCGCAATCAGCAGAAACAGGCTAAGGGGAATAAAGTATCGGCGAGAAATGGTCATAACAATTCCTGTGTAAAAAGTCGGTGGCGTACCCCTTATTTTTGCAAACGCAAGCGCACGGTATCGCGCAGACGCTGCATATCGTATCCTTTGGGGTCGGTTTTGCGGTTTGGAGAAACGTCATAATGCGCCAAAATCATATCGGGGTCGATGGTGTATTTTTCGCACAAATATGCCACCAAATTGAACGCCGCCTCGTATTGAGCTTCGGGGAAGGGGTCTTCACCGTTGTTCCAGTTCACCTGCTCGATGCCGATTGACCAACTGTTCAGGTCTTTCCGCCCGTTCCATTCCGATTTCCCCGCGTGCCAGGCGCGAAATTCATCGCGGACGTGCTGAACGATGGTGCCATCTTTCCCGATGGTATAATGGGCACTGACCTGTGCGGTCGGCTTGTTGAACCAGTCTACCACCCGCGCCAAGCTGCCGTTGGCGGTGGCGTGCATCACAATGGCGCTGATTTCGCCATCGGGGCGGCGGTTGAAATTCGGCGAACCGACAAATTCGATGTCCGCCGGACGGGGATTCTTCAGTGCGGACGCATCCGCGCCGGGCTGTGATGCGGGCGGTTTCGGTGTCGGCTGTGGCGTGGGAGCGGGTGTGGTCGGCGAGGTGGCGGGTTGTGTCGCGCCGTCCAACGGAGGGATGACCAATTTTTGCCCCACCCAGATTTTTCCGGGGTCGGACAAATTGTTGGCTTTTTGGATGACGTAATATTTCGTCGGCGTGCCGTACATCTTTTTAGCAATTGCGCCCAACGTATCGCCGGACTGCACCACATAAATGGTGGATTTTTGGGGCAGTTCAGGCTGAACGGGGGTTTCCGGTTCAGGTTTCGGGAGGGGCGGCGGGGTTTCGCCGACATAGGCATACAGCGCCTCAACCACAATCCGGTTGATGGTTTTCTCATCCGCAGCGGCTTTGGTTTTGGCTTTGGTGAAAATTGCGTCGTCAATTTCAATGCCGATGGTTTTTTTTGCCATATTGGTTCTCCTTACAGTATGAACAGAATCCGCCCACAACTTTCACAATAGCAGAGGGTCGAATCGTCTTCCGCCTGTTGAATAATTCGATGGGACAGCATCACCCCGCACGAGAGACAATTGCCATCAGCCACGCCGGTGATGGCGACGCCTCCTTTTTTGGCGCGTAATTTTCGATAATGCGCCACATCCGCCGCTTCCATATGCGCTATCAACGATTTCCGTTCGGCAGTCAATGCCGACAGCGTGGTTTCCAGTGCTTTTTTCTCCGCGAACAACGCCGCTTGTTCCGTTTCCCACTGTTTTTCGGCGGCGGAAAAATCCGCCTGCCGCGCGGCGAGGGTCGTTTCCGCCTCCTCTTGGGCAATCATCGCTTCCAGCAAATCTTCCTCTCGTTTTGCCAGCCAGCGCTTGGTAGAAGCAACTTCATCCTGCAACGATGCCGCTTCTTTGGGGTTGGTGAGTTTTCCGCCATACAACCGGTCTTCATTTTTGGCGATTTTCTGCTGGAGACTTTTCACATCCAAATCAATATCGGTGGTATTTGCCCGGCAGGTGCGCAACGCCGATTCAGCGGCGTCGCGCGCGGATTTTGCGGCTTTGTACGCCTCGGTTTCCACCAAATTGGCGGCAATCTCTTTCAACCGCCGGTTTGTCGCGTCGATTTTGCTGTCTAGTTGTTGAAGCTGGTAAAGTTGCTGAACGTTCGACACCGGAATGGCTCCTGTTTTCTGTTGCGGGATTGTTCATCGGTTACAGAGATTATAACATAGTTAAAAGGTCTGTACAACAAAAAAGTGGGCAGACATTACGTCTACCCACCGGAGAAGTGTAATTCGTTTATTCGTACCCTTCCGGGATGGGCATATCCACATCCACATCCGAACCGGGTTTCAGATACGCAGTCAAACTGACTTTCAGGGAAGCGAAATAGCTGTTGTCGGGCGGACCATCGCCGTAATTCAATTCGAGGATGCGCGCCCGCACCAGCAGCGATTGTGTTTCCAAATCGAAGGTTTTGCCCTCTTCCGCCAAAATCGGCTCGGCGAGGGGGGGCAATTTTGAACGCAGTACATCATCATTGAACGCAAATTCGCTCATCACCGGCACGGAAATGGTGCGGATGTCGGTTTTGTCGAACAACCAAACATCGAATGCCAGCACCTTTTTGGGCGACCCGGACGCGAATCCGTCCAAAATCCCCATCCCACACTCACCGATGAACCGTCCTTCGTCATTTTCCACCGAGAAAGAGGCTTCATAATTATCGTTGCCGAGCGAGTAGGTGTCCACCCAGTGGCGCAATTGTACCATCCCTTCCGGGGCGTCGGGCATTGCCTCATATTGCGGCATGTCCATCGGCGGAGGCGTTCCGCCACGACGGCGGCGCGGTTTGCGCAAGCGGCTGATGAGCACGGCAATGAGTCCCAGTGCCAACAGCAGGAAGAGAACAATCAACAGTAACCGCCAAAAGCTGAACCCACCCGATTTTTCCGGTTCCGAGCCGGTTGTGCCGGCACCGGCGGCGGGGGGCTGCACGGGCGATGCCGGCGGGTTGACGCCGGTTTGGGGTTGCGGCGCACCGGCAATCTGCCCCAGTTTCACCGCAAATTCATTCGTCGCGGCGGCGTCAATAAGCCCCTGACTCACCGCCTCGGACGACCACCCTTCTTGTTTCATCAGCGCTTCCGCCAATTCACCTGTCAGTGTTGCATCTGCGGCGCGCCCCGCGGCAGAGAAAGTTTTGTTGGTTTCAGCCAGCAGTTTCACCTTTTCCGGCACGCTGAATGCGCTGAGACGTTCCGCCGCCGCGCCCGCATCGCGGGTGCTCATGTACGCTTCCGCTACCGCCTGCACGTACATTTTCTGGAAGGCGTTGCTCATCTCGTTGGGATATGCCCCGCCGCTGTACGTCACCGGCTGAACATTCCACGCCCAAGTCAACCCAATAATCAGACCGATAACCAGCCCCAACACCACCCCGATGATGAGTGGACGCGCGCGATTGATGGTGTCTCCTGATGTTTCCATAACACACTCCTGACAGTATTATCAAATCGTCATTTGATTTGGTACTATTGTACCACGATTAAACACAAGCGCAAGAATCCACACTTACTTTACAATAACAGTTTAACATAAAAATTCGATAAAGTAAAGTTGGAAAGGGGGAATCTTCGCCAAAAAAACACGGGACGCGGCAAACTGCACCGTCGTCCCGTGCAACATATCATCGGATGTTTGTCAGCGCGGCAAAACTTTGATTTTCGGGGTGCGGGTGAAAACTTCCACCCCCGTATCGGTGACCACCGCCATATCTTCCAAGCGGATACCGAATTCGCCCGGCAGATAAATGCCCGGCTCGATGGTGATGACCATTCCGGCGGATAATTCGTTGTCGCGGGCGTAGCTCACGATGGGCAATTCATGGATGGCAAGCCCGACGCCATGCCCCAAACTGTGCCCGAATTTATCGCCGAAACCGGCATCGGCGATGACGTCCCGCGCCAGTGCATCGGCGGCGCGCCCGGACATCCCCGCCGAAATCCCGGCGACTGCCGCTTCCACCGCCGACTGCACCACATCCCACACGGCGGCATACTGCGGATTCGCCGGTTCCCCCAAACTGAAAGTGCGAGTCATATCCGAGCAATAGCCGTCCACCACACAGCCCATATCAATCAGCACCACATCGCCCTTTTTGATGACGGTATCGCCCGGAATGGCGTGCGGCAAAGCGCCGTTTGCCCCAGCGGCAACAATCGTGTCGAATGAAAGCGCCGACGCGCCGTGCGTGCGCATATAAACTTCCAACTCCCACGCCACTTCTTTTTCGGTCACGCCCGGTTGAATCCAATCGTAAATATACTGCATCGCTTCATCGGCGACGGCTTGCGCCCGTTTGATGGTCGCCAGTTCCGCCGCCGTTTTGGCGGCGCGAAGTTCGCCCACAAACCCGGTGGTGGGGGTCAGCGCGAGCGTTTCGGGCAGGTCGGTTTTCCACGCTTCCAACTGCGCCACCGTCAGATGGTCGGCTTCAAAGCCGAGAGTCGCCGCCGACATTTGCAGCGTATCGAGCAGTTCCGCCAAAGCCTCTGCCGTGCGATAGCTCGCTTTCACCAGCGTCCAAGCGGGCGCTTCCCGCGCCACCTGCACATAATAGCGAGAATCGGTCAGCACATATTGCGCCTCGGCGGTGACGAACAAAACGCCCGCACTGCCGGTGAAGCCGGAAAGGTAGCGGCGATTTTCAGGCTGGGAAACGATGAATCCATCGAGTTGGGCGGCGGTCATTTTCCGGCGTAATTTTTCAAGGGGCATTGCATGATGTCCTTTCCGAGCGTTTCAAGTTTCGGTTACGCCGCCGAGGTTTCCTCGGCAGCGGGTTGTTCTTTCGGCGCGGGCAGCGAATCAAGGTCGAAGCGGTGGCGGCAGACGGTACACTGCGCCGCTTTTTTGCTCTGCACCACCAGCAACCCGCCGCAATCGGGGCACGGGTTGGGCAGCGGACGCTTCCAGCTCGTCCAATCGCATTCGGGATAATTGCTGCACCCGTAAAAGGTGCGTCCCTTTTTGGTTTTGCGCGCCACCAATTCGCCGCCATCTTCCGGGCACAGCACGCCGATTTTTTCGACATACGGGCGGGTATAGCGACATTCGGGGAAATTCGAGCAGGCGATGAACTTTCCGAACCGTCCGAATTTCAACACCAATTCGCCGCCATCTTTGGGGCACGCTTCGCCGATGGGGGTATCGCCGACTTCAACTTTGGGCATGTTCGCCTCGGCGGCGCGCAACGCTTCATCAAAAGGTTTGTAAAATTCTTCCAGCACGGAAACCCAATCCCGCTCGCCGTCGGCAATTTTGTCCAAATCCTCCTCCAGATGGGCGGTGAAATCGGCGTTAATGATGCCGGGGAAATATTCCACCAGCAGGTTGTTCACAATCAGCCCCAAATCGGTGGGATGCAGACGTTTTTCGGCGCGCTCCACGTAACCCCGCTCCTGAATGGTGCTGATGATGGGGGCATAGGTGCTGGGTCGCCCAATGCCGAACTCCTCCAGTGTTTTCACCAAACTTGCCTCGCTGTAACGGGGCGGGGGCTGGGTGAAATGCTGTTCGGAAAGCACGTCCAGCAAATCAACGGCTTCCCCTTTCTTCAGGGGCGGAATGTTCACACTTTCGGCGGCGTCGGTTGCTTTTTCCGCCGCGCTGGCTTCGTACACCGAAAGGAAACCGTTGAATTTGAGAATCGAACCGGAGGCGCGCAGCATGTATTCCCCCGCTTCGAGGTCAACGCGCATGGTTTGGTACACGGCGGCGACCATCTGGCTGGCGACAAAACGCGACCAGATGAGCGTGTACAGCCGGTATTGGTCACGGCTCAACACCGAGCGCAGTTCGGCGGGCATGCGCTGCACCCGCGTGGGGCGGATGGCTTCGTGCGCTTCCTGCGCCTTGCGGGCGCGAGTTTTGTGCCGGGGCGGCTTGGCGGGCAGATAATTGTCGCCGTATTTTTCGGCGATGAACGCGCGCGCATCCTGTTGCGCTTGCTTGGCGACGTTGGTGCTGTCGGTTCGCATGTAGGTTATCAACCCGACCCGCTCGCCGGAATGCAGCTCCACCCCTTCATACAATTGCTGGGCGATGCGCATAGTTTTGCGCGTGCCAAAACCCAACCGCCGCGATGCCTCCTGCTGGAGGGTGCTGGTGGTGAAAGGCGCGGGCGCGTTACGACGACGCTCGCCGCTTTTGACGTTGCTCACCCGGTAAGACAGCGTTTCCAGCGCTTTGACCACTGATTCCGCTTCCGCCTGATTGTGCAGTTTGGCGGGTTTGCCCGCAATCTGCACGAGCTTCGCCACAAATTTCCGCTTCGCGGGGGATAATGATTCGTCACGACTGGCAAGTTTGGCATCAATTGACCAATATTCTTCCGCCACAAATTCGTTGATTTCATCTTCCCGCTCGCAAATCAGGCGCAAGGCAACGCTCTGCACGCGCCCCGCGCTGGTGCGACTGCGCACCCGTTTCCACAACAGCGGGCTGATTTTATAGCCGACCAGCCGGTCGAGGATGCGGCGGGCTTGTTGGGCATTCACCCGGTTCAAATTGACGGAACGGGGGTGAGCAAAAGCATCGGCGATGGCGTCTTTGGTGATTTCGTGAAAGACCACCCGCCGCACGCGCTCGGGTTCCATGCCGGTCGCTTCCATCAAATGCCAGGCAATCGCTTCCCCTTCGCGGTCGGCATCGGTGGCGAGATAGATTTCTTTCGCCGCCGCGACATCTTTGGTCAATTCTTTCACCAGCGGGCGTTTTTCGTTGGGCACGCGGTATTTCGGGGCAAAATTATTTTCCACGTCCACCGAAAGTTGAGAGCGCAAGAGGTCTCGGATGTGCCCCACCGACGCCTTGACGGTGTAGCCTCGTCCCAAAAATTTACCGATGGTGCGGGCTTTGGCGGGCGATTCCACGATGACCAGCTTCCCTTTGCGCGGACGATCGCCGTTCGATTTGCCGTTTTTCCGGGTGCGCTTCACATTCTCCGGTTTGGGCACGCCGTCGTGCGCGGGGGTGTAGCCCATTTTGAACATCTTCGTGCCGCACACACTGCACGTGCCGCGTGTGCCGGGCGTTCCGGCGGAGGTGTAGACAGCTTCCGGCGCGGTCATCTCTCGTTTGGTTTTACATTTCACACAATACGCAATCACAGATTCCATATAAATCTCAATTTTCCCTAAAGATAGGCTTGTTTGCCGTTTGATTTCAGTTGTTCCACAATTTTTTTCACATCCTGCGCGCGGTCTCTGGCGCAGACCAGCAGCGCGTCGTCCGTTTCCACAATCACCAAATCTTCCACGCCGATGGTCGCCACCAGTTTGCCGCCCCCCTGAATGAGCAACCCGCGCGAATCCACGCTGAGGTGTTCGGCGTTCACCCGCACATTTTCCCCCGCCGAGGTCGCCAGCTCATCATACAGCGCCGCCCAACTGCCGACATCGTTCCAGCCCGCATCCAGCGGCACCACCGCCACATCGGCGGCTTTTTCCATCAACCCCACATCAATGCTCTGCGCTTCAATTTCGTCCCAGATGGCGGCAACCTGCGCCGAGCCACCCCCATCGAACAATGCGCCGTTCAATGCGTCCAGTCGGGTCATCAATTGCGGCATATGGCGGCGCAGTTGGGCAAACAGCGTTTCAATTTTCCAGATGAACATCCCGCTGTTCCAGTAATATTCGCCGCTGTCAAAAAACTTCCGGGCGGTGGCGCGGTCGGGTTTTTCTAAAAATTGCTGCACCCGAAAGACCGTCTGCCCGCCGAATTCGCCCACTATTTCGCCGCGCCGGATGTAGCCGTAGCCGGTTTCGGGTCCGGTGGGCGTAATGCCGAGCGTCACCAGTTTGCTCGTTTCGGCGACGGTTGCCGCCGCTTGCAGCGCGGCGCGGAAAACCGCCTCTTGGGGGATGAGATGGTCGGCGGTGAGCACCGCCATCGTCGCTTGTGGATTTTGGCGGGCAATGTGCAATGCCCCCAATCCGATGGCGGGCGCGGTGTTTTTGCCGCTAATTTCGGCGATGACGTTTTCGGCGGGGAGCATCGGCAGTTGTTCCCGCACCAGCGACACATATCGCTCGCCGGTGGCAACGAAGATGTGCTCGGCGGGGATGATGGGCAAAACCCGGCGCACCGTGGTTTGAATCATCGTTTCGCCGCCGGTGATGTCTAAAAATTGTTTGGGTACAGCCTGGCGACTTCGGGGCCACATCCGTGAGCCAACGCCGCCGGCTAAAATTAATACGTGCAACATAATCCTCCAAAAATCAACGTGCGATAACGTAATGCATATTGCCCACCTGACGCACCTGCCCTTTCAATTCCATCATCGTCAACGTGCCGGAAAGTTCCGCCGCCGCAATGCCCGTGCGCTGACCGAGTTCATCAATATGAACCGGTTCTGCGGAAAGATGCGTCAAAATGGTCGCCTCCGTGGGCGAGGCGGGAATCACCGCCTGCGCTTCGGCGTGTTCGGCAACCATGGTGAGATTCAACTCCTGCAAAATATCATCCACCGTTGAGACAAGCTTCGCCCCCTGCTGGATGAGTTGGTGGGGACCTTCACTGCCCCGGCTCAGAATACTGCCCGGCACGGCAAAGGTTTCGCGCCCCTGTTCCAGCGCGTAATCAATGGTGATGCGCGCCCCACTCTGCGCCATCCCTTCTACCATTAATACACCCAGACTCAAGCCGCTGATGATGCGGTTTCGGCGGGGGAAATTGCGGCTCTCCGGCTTGGTTCCCACCGGGAACTCCGATACAATCGCGCCGTTTTCCAGAATTTGCGCCGCCAAATCACGGTTGCGCTGCGGATAAATGGTGTCCACCCCGCAGCCCAGCACGGCGATGGTGCGTCCGCCGGTGGCAACCGCCGCTCGATGCGCCTGCGTGTCAATCCCCAACGCCAACCCGCTGACCACGGTGATGCCGTTCGCCGCCAACCCGCTCGCCAGTTTGCGGGCGGCCTCTCTGCCGTACATCGTGGCGTTGCGCGTGCCCACCACTGCCACTGCCCATTCATCGGCGGGGAGCAATTCCCCGCGCACATACAGCACAATCGGCGGGTCGGGAATTTCTTTCAGCAACGAAGGGTACATCGGGTCGTCCCAAGTGAAGGCGGCAACCCCCAGCGCGTCCAGCCGTGCCATCTCCACCGACAAATCAATGGTATGGCGGGTGTGGGCAAAATTGATGATGGTTCGCTTGTCCAACCCGGCGATGGGCAGCGCCCCCAAATCGGCGTGCCACGCTTCCGCCACCGAACCGAAATAGCGCAACAGTTTTCTAAATCGTGATGGTCCAATTCCGGGAACTTTGCTGAAGCCAATCCAAAAAGGGAGGTCGGAGTTCAATGGGTTTCCTTTCTGCCCGCCAACACCGGCGACAACACTGCCGTCTAGCATACCACGATGAATTTAGAATTGTCAAGCGGGTGTTTTCACCGGGGTGCGTTTCAGTTTTTAGGCGAGTTATAGATTGAGTCCCAAGTGGCGTCGAA
>CAZMXX010000102.1:0-10736 GCA_964570315.1 uncultured Anaerolineaceae bacterium
ACCCCATTTTACTTGCTAACCGGTTTGCTGAAAAACTTTTGCTCGGGTACTTATGCCCTGAAGTCCGTAAAAAGTTTTTTGGACGCAAACAGACACAGATTCAATCGCCTTTTGCAAAGCCGGCGAAATCTGTGTTTATTTGCGTCCAATGCTTTTGCCCCGAGTTGAGGCTGCGTCAAACTTTTATTGCAGCGCGGCGAGCAAATATCCGATTGACATGCTCAAAATTACCAGCACCCCAATAATGGCGATGCCGATTTGCTGACCGTTCCATTTCTTTTTGGGGGCTTCCACGTCCTTCCGGCGCGGAGCCGGTCCTTTTTTCTTCGGGCGTTTTTTGGGGGCGCGCTTTGCCATAATCCATTCTCCTGCTCATGAAATCATTTTCTGTGAAAATTATACAACCACCGCCCCGCTTGTGCAAAATCTTTTGACGCATCTTTCAGGCTATGTTATACTTTGCCATCCTCAAAATACAGGGTGAATTACTAATTGAATCATTATCCACGATGCGGTGAATTGGTGATGTCGCGTATTCCCGGCAAAGGACACCGTATTTCCAAAAATTTTTTATAGGGGAGAAAGGAACTTATGTTGAACGAAAGACTGAGGAATCTTTCGGTAATTGACAGCCTGCTATGGCTGTTGCGAGCCGCCATCATTGTGATGGTGCTGTGGGGGACATTCGTAGGATTGACCTCCGGGCGCGCCGACGGGGAAGGTATGGGGCAGTTCATTCAGCGCTGTACCACCCAAACCGATGTCGGCACCATTGAGTGTATGGGAAAATATTCTGCCGAAACCTGGCGCGATTTCATCATCTTCGGATTGGCGCAGGGCGGCATTTACGCGCTGATTGCGCTGGGGTACACATTGGTGTACGGTGTGTTGTTCATGATTAACTTCGCCCACGGCGAGGTGTTTATGTCGGGGGCGTATACGGCGTTTTTTGTGGCAAATGCCTTCGCCAAAAACGGGTTTTTGGATAGCAACCCCATCGTTGCCCTCGGTATTGTGTTGTTGGTGTCGATGGTCACCTCTACCATCATTGCAATTTTACTGGAACGGATTGCCTATCGCCCCTTGCGACGTGCCCCACGCTTAGTGCCACTCATCACCGCGATTGGGGCTTCTTATTTTCTGCAATATACCTTCCGGGGGCTGTACGGTTCCGGTAAAAAAGTTTATCCCGACCCCGCTATTCTGACCGGGAAGTGGGATATTTTCGGCATTCCCATTTTGAAAACACAGGTGGTTGTTTTTGTTGCCGCGATGGTGTTGATGGTGGTGCTGTACTGGTTTGTGCAGAAAACCAAAACCGGCAAAGCGATGCGCGCCGTGGCGGAAGACAAAGATGTGGCGCTGCTGATGGGGATTGACGTTGACCGGGTGATTGTCATCACCTTTGCCACCGGCGCGGCGATGGCCGGCGCGGCAGGGGTGTTGTACGGCTTGCTCTTCAAGCAGGTTGACTTCATCATGGGCTTCATTCCCGGTATCAAAGCCTTCACCGCCGCCGTGCTGGGGGGTATCGGCAATATTCCCGGCGCGATGGTCGGCGGGCTGTTCCTCGGCGTGTTTGAGTCGGTGGGACCGAGCCTCTTCCTTGAGGGGTTGGGTGTCCCCGCCGCTTATCAGCTCAAAGACGTGATTGCTTTCACCATGTTGGTGCTGGTACTCATCTTCCGCCCCTCCGGTATTTTGGGCGAAACCCTATCAGAGAAAAAGGCATAGGGGGCGATGATGGAAAAACAAACCTTCGATTTCAAAAGTGTATTGAAAACCAGTTTACTCGCCGGCGGGATTCTGATTTATCTGGCGTTGGTCGGCTTGCTCACCGCTTTTCTTGACCGCGACATCATCTACAAAACATTGTCGCTGAGTTTCGCGCTCATCCTCATCAACAATTTTGTGTTCGGCTATTTGGCGGCACAGCACAACAGCGAACACAAATGGGGAACTGCCATCGGCATTGGGGTGATTCTCGGTGTGGTCAGCACGGCAATGTTGAGCGTGCTGGTACTCATTTCCGAACCGCTCAATATGCGGGAAATGTTCGTCAACGCATCCCCCACACTGGTGAAGGCATTGACCTTCGAGAATGAAAATATTGTGCAGGGCTTGCTGCCGCTGGTGCTGATGGGAACCGCCAGCAGTGTGTTGGGCGCGGTGACCTTTGTGCTGCCCCCGTTGTGGCGGAAAGTTTTGCTCGCCGCGCTGATTGCCGTGCTCGCCATCGGGACGCTGGAAGAATTGGTGAGCGATGTGGTCACCAATATTTTCAAATTATTTGGAAACAAACGCGCGGCAAAACCGGCGTTGAAATTCTTCTTCGGGCGAAAAGGATGGTCGGTCAATGGGGCAATCATCATGTTTGTGGTGGCTGCCGTCGGCTCGTACCTGTGGAACTGGCGCGGCAGTGCGGTGAAAGAAAAAATTGGCGCGTTGCCCAAAAGCGCACAACGCAATCTCCGCATCGGCACGCTGGTTTTCCTGTTTGCCGTGGCGATATTCCTGCCGAACATTCTGGGCGGCTACCTCTCCGAAATTCTGGTCACGGTTGCCATTTTCACCCTGATGGGCTTCGGGCTGAATATCGTGGTCGGTTTTGCCGGACTGCTCGACCTCGGCTATGTCGCTTTCTTCGCCATTGGCGCGTACACTATGGGTGTGCTGACCTCCACTCAACTTTCGCAAACCACGGAACTCGTCAGCTTCGGCTGGAACTTCTGGGCGGCGCTCCCCATTGCGGTGGGGATGGCGGTGCTGTGGGGCATCCTGCTGGGCGTTCCTGTTTTGCGCATGCGCGGCGATTATCTCGCCATTGTGACCCTCGGTTTCGGCGAAATCATCCGCGTGCTGGCGCTGTCCAACTTCCTGCAACCGAAAATCGGAGGCGCACAGGGAATTTTGGGCATTGCCAAACCCACCATCCCCTGGTTTGGCGGTGCGATTGTCTTGAAAAGCTCGCTGGAGCTGTATTATCTGGTGGTGGTGGCGGCGGCGCTGGCGGCGTTTGTCTCGTGGCGACTCCGCGATTCTCGTGCCGGACGCAGTTGGATGGCGATGCGGGAAGATGAGGATGTCGCGGAAGCGATGGGCATCAATCTGATTAAAACCAAACTGCTCGCCTTTGCCACCGGCGCGGGATTTTCAGGATTAGCGGGCGCGATTTTCGCCGCCAAACTGACCTCCATTTATCCGCACAGTTTCAACCTGCTCATTTCCATCAACGTGCTTTCGCTGATTATCGTCGGCGGGGTGGGGAGTCTGCCGGGGGTAGTGGTTGGCGGCTTGGTGCTGGTCGGATTGCCGGAACTGCTCCGTGAATTCTCGGAATTCCGCATGCTCATCTTCGGCGCATTGTTGGTGACGATGATGCTGGTGAAACCGGAAGGATTCTGGCCCGCAGCAACCCAAAAACGCGAATTACACGCCGGAGACGAGGCGGAACCAGCCCCTACTCCGGAAGCGGCATAACAGGAGGCGACCATGGCATCAATTTTAAGCGCAAAAAACGTGACCAAACGCTTCGGTGGGTTGGTGGCGGTCAATAATGTTTCAGTCGAAATTCCCGAAAAATCCATTTACAGCGTGATTGGTCCGAACGGCGCGGGGAAAACAACCTTCTTCAACTGCATCACCGGCTTTTACACCCCGGAAGAAGGCGAAATCATCTTTCAGGGGCATCCCATCAAGGGCATCCCCACCGACCAAATTACCCGGCGCGGGATTTCCCGAACCTATCAGAACATCCGCTTGTTCTCCAATATGACCGCGATGGAAAACATTCTGGTGGGGGAAGAACCCCGATTGAAATCATCGTGGATTGGCGCTATTTTCAACACCCCCGCCACCCGCCGCGAAGAAGCCGAAGCCGCCGCTGAAGCGCGCCGAATCCTGCGTTTCGTCGGGTTGCGCGGACTGGGCGACCAACTGGCGAAAAACCTGCCCTATGGCGCGCAGCGTCGTTTGGAGATTGCCCGCGCGTTGGCGAGCCAGCCGAAATTGCTGCTGCTCGACGAACCGACGGCGGGGATGAACCCCAACGAAACCGCCGAAATGACCGGCTTCATCCGCCACATCCGTGACGAGTTGGGCGTTACAATTCTGCTCATCGAACACGATATGCGGGTGGTGATGGGTATTTCCGACAAAATCAGCGTGCTGGACTATGGTTCAAAAATCGCCGAGGGGTCGCCGCGGGAAATCCGTGATAATCCCAAAGTGATTGAAGCGTATCTGGGCACCGGCGCCGCCGGACAAGTTGACCCGGCATAATCTTTTCAAGGGAGACAAACAGCGATGGCATTGCTTGAACTGGAAAATGTACACAGCTATTACGGGAGCATTCACGCGCTGAAAGGCATTTCGCTGATCGTGGAAAAGGGCGAAATCGTCACGCTGATTGGCGCGAATGGCGCGGGGAAAAGCACCACCCTGCGCACCATCAGCGGGATTCTGCGCCCGCGTCAGGGGCGGGTGATGTTCGACGGGCAGGACTTGGCGAAAACCCCCGCCCATAAAATCGTGAATCTCGGCATCTCGCAAGTGCCCGAAGGACGCGGCGTATTTTCAAAATTGACGGTGATGGAAAATCTGGAAATGGGCGCATTCGTCCGCACCGATAAAGCGGGCATTCAGGAAGACATCGAACACGCATTCACCCTCTTCCCCCGCCTGAAAGAACGCCAAAAACAGGTTGCCGGCACCTTGAGCGGCGGCGAACAGCAAATGCTGGCGATGGCGCGCGCGATGATGGCGCGTCCCACCCTTTTGCTGCTCGATGAGCCGTCGATGGGGCTGGCGCCCATTTTGGTGGATGGCATTTTCGAGACCATCACCAACATCAACCGCGAGGGAACCACCGTGCTGCTGGTGGAGCAAAACGCACTGATGGCGCTTCAGGTGGCGCATCGCGGATACGTCATCCAAACCGGCGAAATTGTGCTCACCGATGACGCGAAAGCGTTGCAGGTGAACGAAATGGTGCGCGAGGCGTATTTAGGGCATTAATCATTATCAACAAAAAATCATGAAGCGCAGTGTGCTCCGGTACACTGCGTTTTTTCAAGCCGGAAGAAAAAACTATGACTATTCCCGTTGTATGCGTTGTCGGACGCTCAAAATCCGGCAAAACAACATTGTTGGAAAAAATGATCATCCTGCTGAAACAGCGCGGTTATCGGGTGGCAACCATCAAGCACCACAGCCACCACGGGTTCGATATGGATGTGCCGGGGAAAGATACATGGCGGCACGCCCAGGCGGGGAGCGACCACGTCATCATCGCCGCGCCCGATAAAGTTGCCGCCATCCGCAGCGTGTCGGTTGAACCGACGCTGGATGAGCTGGTTGCAACCGTCACCGATGTGGATATTATCCTGACCGAAGGCTACAAACGGTCATCCAAACCGAAAATTGAGGTTTTGCGGGCGGAACGTTCTGCCACGCCCATCTGCACCGCGGATGAACTGCTTGCGCTGGTGACGGATGTGCCCGTGAACCTGCCCGTGCGCACCTTCGCTTTGGATGATGCGGCGGGTGTGGTGGATTTATTGGAAGAAATGTACCTGAAATAGCTCAAAAGGAGGCAAAAATGGCACAATCATTCGACATTATCATCATTGGTGCGGGGATTATGGGATGCAGTACCGCTTTTCAGCTTGCCCGACGCGGGGTGAAAGTGGCGGTATTCGAGAAAGGCTATTACGGCAACGGCTCCACCGGTCGCTCGTCCGCCATCATTCGCCAGCATTATTCCAACGAATTGACCGCGCGGATGGCGCTGCACAGCCTCGAAATGTTCCAGAATTTCGACGATGCGGTCGGGGGGGATTGCGGATATGTGAAAACCGGATTCCTCGCTTTGGCGTCCGCCAAAGACCGCGCCGGATTGGAAGCGAATGTGGCGCTGCAAAAGCGCGTCGGCATCCGAACGGACATCATTTCCGCCGATGATTTGCGGGAATTGATGCCCACGCTGGCGGCGTCGGATTTGGTGTCGGCGGCGTATGAACCCGATGGCGGCTATGCCGACCCCAATTTGACGGTGACCGCCTTTGCGAATGCGGCTCGGCGGCACGGGGCAACCTTCTTTTTGGATACCGAAGTGACCGGCATCCGTTTTGACGGGGGACGTGTAGCGGGAATTTCCACCCGCACGGACACTTTCAGCACGCCCATTGTTCTCAATTCCGCAGGACCCTGGGGGGCGCAGGTGGCGAAAATGGCAGGTGTGACCGTCCCCATTAATTCATGCCGGGTGCAGGTGACATTTTTCCGTCGCCCGCCGCAGTATGCCGCGCCGCATCCGGTGGTGGTCGATTTTGTCCACGCAACCTATTTCCGTTCGGAGACCGGCGATTTGACTTTGGCGGGATTGGTTGACCCGGAGGAAGCGAATGCGGTGGTCAACCCCGATGATTTCAACGAGCAGTTGGATGCGGATTTTGTGCTGGAAGTGGGCGAGCCGCTGGCTCGGCGTTTCCCGTTAATTGAGCAGAGCCGGAACACCGGCGGGTACGCCGCGCTGTACGCCGTCACACCGGACTGGCATCCGCTGGTGGATGAACTCATTCCCGATAGCGGCTTTTTCATCAGCGCGGGCTTCAGCGGGCACGGCTTCAAATTGGGACCCGCCGCCGGGGTGATGATTGCCGATATGCTCACCGGAACGAGCGACCCGCAATTCGACCGCAGTCTCTTCCGCGCCACCCGCTACGCCGAAAATCAGCCGGTGGTGGGGCAATACGAATACAGCATCGCGGGGTGATTGGCGTTCAACGGAAGCGGGCTTCTACCCGTGGGTGCGGAATTTCCACCTGAAGGCTCAACCCGCCGTCGGGGCAATTCTGTAATTTCAGCCGCCCGCCCAACAGCGTCACCCGCTCACTGATGCCCAGCAATCCGTAATGTCCCTGCGCCGATAGGGCGGCTAAATTGAATTTTGTGTGCAGTCCGATGCCGTTATCTTCCACCGAAACCAGCAACATTCGGGGGGAGGTGTGTTTCAGGGTGATGGTGGCATGGGTGGCGCGGGCGTGTTTGCGGATATTGCTGAGCGTCTCTTGCACAATGCGGAAAATGGAAAGTTCGATGATTTCCGGCATACGCCCCAGATTCTCATCCAACCGGAGGGTGACGGTGATGCCGGTGCGTTTTTCCCATGAATGGGTGTACGATTGCAATGCCGCACCCAACCCCAAACTGTCAATCGTCGGCGGGCGCAGGTCGCCGCAGATGCGCCGCAGGTCGTCAATTAACTGGCGAATGCCGACCTGCACGTCCGCCAGTGTTTCTTTCAACACGGGGGTGACGGATGTGCTGTCGGCAATATCTTCCAACTCGTAATTGGTGCTCAATAAATCCTGAATGATTTGGTCGTGCAGTTCCCGCGCCAGATGTTTCCGCTCCTCTTCCCGCTCCGTCAAAAGCCGCCGGTGGGCGTTTTGCAACGCGATATTCGCTTTGTCCAGCGCATCCACTTGTTCCGCAAGCTGATTAATCAACTGCTGATTCAGCGTGTCTTGTGCGTCCAAATCGCGCTTGAGCATACGCTGTTGGTGACGCAATTTTTCGGCTTGTTCGCGGGCGCGATGGAAACTGTCAAATGCCCAGATGGCGGGCGTGACCTGCTGGCGGTTGGTAGTGTCGAGCATCGAGGCGACCACATCTTCCCGCGTGGTTTCATCGGCGCGGAAGTTTGCCACCGTTTTGCCCCGCCGCAGCGAGACGATTCTGTCCGCCACGGAAAATAGGTGCTCCAGATTGTTGCTGCTAAAAACAATTGCCGCGCCGCGCGCCTGCCATGCCTGAATCAGCAGCAATAGTTTTTGCTGATAGCCATAACTCAACAGCGCCGTCGGTTCGTCCACGAAAATCACCTGCGCATTGGCGGTCATGGCGCGGGCAATGGCGATGAGCTGGCGTTCCTCGCTGGTGAGGTTTGCCACTTTTTGCCGCAATGACGGCACTGCCATGCCGAGTTGCGCCAGAATGCGCTCGGCTTCATTGTCCATGTCCAATTGGCTGGGGATGTTGAAAAAACGCGCCAACCCTTTATAGGGGCGTTCATTCCCCAGAAAAATATTGGTGGTGATGTCCAATCCGTTTGCCAGCACCGGCTCTTGAAAAATCACTTCAATGCCGAGCGCCCGTCCGGAGAAGGGATAGCGCAACAATTCCCCGTTCAGATAGATTTGCCCGCCGCTGGGAATTTCCAGCCCGGCAATCATCGCCGCCAGCACCGATTTTCCCGCGCCGCTGCGCCCCGCCAGCCCCACCACTTCGCCGGGATACACCTCAAGATTCACCTGCCGGACTGCCGGCAGCGTGCCAAATTTTTTTGAAAGATTGATGACCCGTAATCGTGGTTCTGTCATTTTAAAATGGTTAGAGTTGCGCTGTTAAGGTGAAAAAATCACGAATTACACCAATGTCCGAATATCACGGCTGGAAAATCGGTGATATTCGTTCATTTGTGCCATTCGTGATAAAAATTATCCACGCCTCTTGAAAGTCGAGGGCAAAATATTATGCAATGCCGGATTGCGCCCGTCCGCGACGGGAGACGGCATCCACCAGCACCGCCGCCAGCAAAACCAGCCCGGTGATGACGAATTTTACACCGGCGCTGAGCCCCAGCAGCCCCATGCCGTTTTCCACGCTGGCGATGATGATAGCGCCCATCACCGCGCTGGAAACTTTCCCACTCCCCCCGAACAGGCTGGTTCCGCCGATGACCGCCGCGGCGATGGCGTTCAGCAGGAGGGTGCCGCCACCTGCCGCCGTATCCACCGAGCGCAATCGGGACGCCAGAATGATGCCCCCCGCGCCCGCCATAACGCTGGAAATCATAAATACCAGCACTTGAATGCGCTCAACGGCGATACCGGCGCGCCGCGCGGCTTCTTTATTCCCACCCACAGCGTACACATACCGCCCGAATCGGGTGCGGTACGCCAAAAAGCTGAAACCCACCAGAAATATCAGCAAAATTACACCTACCAGCGGCACGCCCCGGTCTTGATTGGCGACCATCACCGCTGCCAACGAAACCACCGTCAGCACGGCATGTTGCAGCATCACCACGGTGATGGGTTTGCTGGAAAGCCCCCGTTTTTGGCGGGAACGCACTTGCATAATTTGTAGGATGACGGAGGCGACCAAAAAAGCCAGCGCAATAATCCAGCCCCAGATTTCGGGCAGGAAATAGTTGGCGATGCCGATGACCACTTTATCTTGAATGATGACCGTGCCCCCGTTGCCGATGAGCATCAGCACCACCCCGTTCCACGCCATCAATCCGGCGAGGGTGACGACGAATGACGGTACTTGAAAACGGGTGACGATGAGACCATGCAGAATGCCGATGCCCGCCGCCGCCAGCAGCGCCGCCGGAACCGCCGCCCACCAGGGCCAGCCACTCGGTTCGCGCAGGAGGATGGTCATTAAAACTGCCGCTACTGCGCTCACATACCCGATGGCGAGGTCAATTTCGCCGAGCAGCAGCACGAAAACCACCCCGTATGCGATGGCAGTGATGCCCGCCATTTGCACAATCAGGTTGACGAAGTTGCGAGCGGTCAGGAAATTTTCATTCAAACTTTGAAAGATGACGACGATAACGACCATCCCCAAGATGATGGGCAACGACCCCAAGTCTCCGGAGCGCACCCGTTGGAAATATGTGCGGAGATAATCGCTAAAAGATTGTGGTGCGCCGGTTTTGAAGGCACTGTCTGTTGAAATTTTGATTTTGCTTCCGTTGCTCATGCTTTCTCCATCCCCGGAACAGCTTCTAATTTACCGGCAGTGATGGCGTGTACCACGTCCTGCTGGGTTGTTTCCGTTCGGTGAAATACGCTGACCCGCTGCCCCAGCCGCAAGACGGTGATGCGGTCTGCCACCTCGAATACATCGTGCAGGTTGTGGGAAATCAGCACCACTGCCAATCCCTTGTCTGCCAGCCGCCGCACCAAGTCAAGCACCTGACGGGTTTGGACAACGCCTAGGGCGGCGGTCGGTTCATCTAAAATTACCACTTTTGAGTTCCACATCACCGCTTTGGCAACGGCGATGGCTTGTCGCTGTCCGCCGGAAAGTCCGGCGACCGCTTGTCGCACCGATTTCAGGGTGGTCACGGAGAGCGAATCGAGCGTTTCGATGCACGCGACTTCCATCGAAGCTTCATCCAGCCGAAAGAGCGCGTCAACGACTTCGCGCCCCAAAAACATGTTGGCAACCACATCGAGATTATCCGCCAGTGCCAAATCCTGATACACCACTTCAATGCCCAGCGCCGCGCTGTCGCGGGGGCTGTGGATGTGTACCGGTTTTTGTTCAAAATACACACTGCCGCTATCAAACGGATGAATGCCCGCAATGCATTTGATGAGAGTTGATTTTCCGGCGCCGTTGTCGCCAACCAGAGCCATCACTTCGCCGGGGCATACGTCAAAATCAACGTTGGATAATGCCTGAACTGCGCCAAATCGTTTGGATACCCCTTTCAGCTCCAATATCGGCATATCTGTCATAGACTGCTCCTCAAATTTCTGATGAAAAACGTAAAACGTGAGGAGTGTTTTGATGGTGCGATTTCACGTTTTACGTTTTTTTATCTTCACGCTAGTTTTTACATTTTACCCGATTTTTGTGTTTTGCGATACTTTTATTTCGGGCAGTATTGGGCAAAGTCACCGACGCAGATTTCTTCCCAAGTGCGGAAGCCA
>CAZMXX010000103.1:0-10682 GCA_964570315.1 uncultured Anaerolineaceae bacterium
TTATCCGGAAATAAATTTCCGGGCTAATAGCCCAAGCCGACTTAAGTCGGCTTAAGTTCTGAGCCTTGAACTTCAGTTCAAGGTAAAAACCGGAATCGCCCCAAAAACGCTCATTTACTTTGCGTGGCTCTTGTGCTAAAATATCATCCACATTTGCGAACGCTTTTTCGGGAGAAACGCCATTCAATGTTCGATACTGATGTGAAATTACCCATCAACCTTGATGACTGGTACAAAGAACTGGAAACGTACCTGTCCGCCGCCGATATTACCGACATCCGAAACGCATACAAGCTCGCCGTGATGGCACATGGCGACCAAAAACGCGCCTCGGGCGAGCCATACGTCACTCACTGCATCGCTGTAGCGCAAATGCTCGCCGACCTGAAGATGGATGGCGAGGTGATTGTGGCGGCACTATTGCACGATGTGCCGGAAGACACCGACGTACCGCTGAAAGAAATCGAACACCGCTTCGGTCCCACCGTCGCCAAGCTGGTGGACGGTGTGACCAAATTGAAACAAGCCTCCGAGCAAAAAGGCACCTCCACCTCCGCCAAACGGGAACTCCAGCAAACCGAAAATCTGCGCAAAATGTTTCTGGCAATCGGAGACGATGTGCGGGTGGTGCTGATAAAACTCGCCGACCGCCTGCACAATATTCGCACTTTGGGCGCCCTGCCGGAACACAAACAGCGGCGCATCGCCCGTGAAACGCTCGACATTTTCGCCCCGCTCGCCAACCGGCTGGGGATGTACAGCATCAAATCGGAGCTGGAAGACAACTCCTTCAAATACCCCTACCCCAAACAATACGATTACATTGTTCACCAACGTGAAATCCGCCGGGCATACGCCGAAAAATTCGTCAACAGAATTGCGAATGAGCTGGAAGAAGCCCTGAAAGAAACGGGCATCGAAGCCCGTATTTTCTGGCGCACCAAACACCTGTACAGCATTTACCAGAAAATGCAGCGCAAAGAAGTGGAGGTCAGCCAAATTTTCGACATCACCGCCCTGCGGGTGGTTGTCCACTCCGTGCGCGATTGTTACGCCGCGCTGGGCGTCATCCACACCAAATGGCGACCCATCCCCCGCGAATTTGACGATTACATCGCCGCGCCGAAAGAAAACGGCTACCAATCGCTCCACACCGCCGTCACCGATTCGCGCGGGCATCAATTTGAGGTGCAAATTCGCACCGAAGACATGCACCGGCAGGCGGAACTCGGCATTGCCGCCCACTGGCGCTACAAAGACGGTAGCCGCGTCGACATCGCGCTCGACCAGAAAATCGCGGCGATGCGGCAAGCTATCAAACTGCAAATGGAAGGGGGCAGCTCCGCCAGCGAATTTGTGGACGCGGTGAAAACCGACGTCATCGAAGAAAAAGTGTACGTCTTCACCCCCAAAGGGGACATCTATGAACTGCCGATGGGCTCCACCCCCATTGATTTGGCGTACAGCATCCACACCGAAATCGGGCACAAATGCCGTGGGGCAAAGGTGAACGGCTCGCTGGTCAGTCTGGATTATCAACTGAAAAATGGGGATAAAGTGGAAATCCTCACCGCCAAGCGGGGCGGACCCAGCCGCGACTGGCTCAACGAAAATCTGGGGTATGTCAAAAGCAATCGCGCCCGCAAAAAAATCCGTTACTGGTTCAAAAAGCAGAATTACGATGAAAGCGTTTCTCAAGGGCGCTCTATTTTGGAACGGGAACTCAAGCGGTTGCACATCACCGACGATGTGAAATACGATGAAATTGCGGAAGCCTGCGGCTACACCAAAACCGACGACTTTTTGGCGGCGTTGGGCTTCAGCGACATTTCACTGCAACACGTCATCCGCACCGCGCTGAATTTGGCGCGCGAAAAAGACGTGAGCAACGACATCCTGCCCCTTGCCCCGACCGCCACGCCCACCGCTCCCCCCACCGACGGCGTGACCGTCCTCGGCGTGGCGGATTTGCTCACCAATATGGCGCGCTGTTGCCGCCCCGTCCCCGGCGACCCGATTGTGGGTTACATCACTCGCGGGCGCGGCATCACCATTCACCGCAAAGATTGCCCCAATATTTTGAGCACCAACGACCGCGATCGGCTCATTCAAGTGAACTGGGGCGGCAAAGAAACCGCCACCTACCCCGCCGTCATCCTCATCCACGCCTTCAACCGGCTGGGATTGATGCGCGACATCTCGGAAGTGATTGCCAACGAGCAAATCAACATCACCGATGTGAACATCAGCAACCGGCAGCACTTCGCCGATGTGTCCATTTCGTTGGAAGTGACGGATGTCTCGCAACTGAAACGGGTTATGGACAAACTTGAACAGCTCCCCAACGTGATTGAAGTCAACCGCAAAAGGTAATTTCATGGAAAAAAGCCTCACCATTGCTGAAAACGAGCGTCGTTATGTGGCGCAGGAATTGCACGACCACGTGGCGCAAACGCTTTTGCAAATGAACATGCAGGTGAGCATTTGCCAGCAATATTTGCAGATGGGCGCCACCGACTCTTTGAAAGCCGAGCTTGCGCTTCTGGAACAGCAATCGCACACCGCCTCCAAACAGATCCGGGAAATGATTTCCGACCTGCTCCCCCCCTTCTCCGAAGACGGCAGCTTCAAAACATGGCTCATCGAACACATCAGCACCCACCGGAAACGCGGCGGCGCGCCCATTTCGTTCTCCATTTCCGGGTCGGTCACCGCCCTGAACAGCACCCAGCAACTTGCCATCGCCCGCATCATCCAAGAGGCACTGCAAAATATTCGCAAACACGCGCAGGCGGATACAATCAGCCTGTCCATCCAATCCGGCGAAACCCGTTTCCAACTCACCATTGCGGATGACGGGGTGGGCTTTGATGACGCGCTCATCCCCAATCCGCTGTCGGAAAAAGGGGGCGCGGGATTGGTCAATATGATCATCCGCGCGGAGGCAGTCGGCGCGACATTGGACATCAAATCTAAACCCGGTAAAGGCACCTTCATTCAACTGACCGTTCCCCTATGAAAATCGCATTCATCATTCTGGCGGCAATCATCGCCATGTTCGGCATCAGATTTCTGCTCGCCGGTATAAAATCGTTTGTCCTGTTTTTCAAAGCCGAAAAAATCCCCCTGAACGCCAAAAAAATGGTCGTGCGCGATTTCATTTTGGGCATTTTGTTCATCGCGCTGGCAATGGCAATGCTCACCTGACCGCCTTGCCCATTCTCCCCCCCAATGATACACTTCAAAAAATAATACTAACTTTTGGTGAACAATGACTTGGAAAAAATATCTGACTGATTACAATGAAGGGCTGGGCGTGGTGTATGAACGTTTTGTCCTGAATGATTTTCTGGAAAAACTGGCGCAGAAATACCCCTTTGAAACCGTGCTGGAAGCGCCGCTGTTCGGAATGGCGGGCGTGAGCGGCATCAACTCGTATTGGCTGGCGAAGATGGGCAAACAAGTGACGCTGGTGGACGATGATGCCTTCCGGCTGGATGGCGTACAGCGCATTTGGGGCGAATTGGAAACCCCCGCCACCTTTCTGCATCACACCGATTGGGCGCATTTGCCCTTCGATGACAACAGTTTCGATATGGTGTGGGAATGGGCGGGGCTGTGGTATCTGCCTGATGCCGAAGCGTTGCTGAAAGAATTGGTGCGCGTCTCGAAAAATCTTGTTTTCGTCGCCATGCCGAATAATATTCAAGTGGGCTACCAGCTCCGCAAATACGTCATTGACCGCGACTTTTTCGATACAGTGGATGAGCGTTGGGTGAACATGCGCCGCATCAAACGGACGTTGGCGGACGCAGGCGTGCGTTTCGTGGACGAAGGGGTGCTCGACGTGCCACCGTGGCCCGACACGGTGATGCCCGCCGCCGACGTGCTGAAGCGGCTGGGCATCAAAAGCAAAAAGCTGGAATCGCAATTCACCGGCGAAGGCTGGACGTGGAGCACAATGGATTACTACTTGGGCAAACAACCCGATTTATACGAGCGGGTGATGAAGTACGCCTGGCTCGACCACGCCCCCATCCCGTGGCAAATCAAAACCATCTGGGCGCATCATCGCTACGTGGTGGGGAAAGTAACAGGGTAGCAGAGTAGCAGGGTAGCACGATGGCAAGTTATGAAGATTCAGCGCTGTACAAACTTTCCAAACAAATGGCTGTTGAAATTCATCGGATGACGCTTGATACCCTCCCAAAATTTGAAATGTATGAACAGGGTTCTCAAATTCGTCGCGCCAGCAAGTCAATTGTGGCTAATTTCGTAGAAGGGTATGGTCGCCGAAATTACCCTGCCGAATACATCAAATTCCTCACCTATGCTCTCGCCTCCTGTGACGAAACAAAAGCCCATTTGGAACTTTTACACGAAACCCAATCGTTACCTAAAAAACAGTTTCAGCATTTTTATAGCAACTACCGAAGAATCGGCGCAATGATTTACAACCTGCGAAAAACCATCATTAACTCAAAATAACCACAACCCTGCAACCATGCAACCATGGAGCTTTGAAATGAAAATTCTCGTCACCGGCGGCGCGGGATTCATCGGCAGCAGTCTCACCGAAACCCTGCTCAAACGCGGCGATACCGTCATCGCCATTGACAACTTCAACGATTATTACAGCCCAGCGCGCAAATGGACGAACGTCGCCCCCTTTGAAAATCACCCCGGCTACACCCTCTACACCACCGATTTCCGAGACCGGGACGCCATCGCCGATATTTTGCAACGCCACAAACCCGATGCCGTCGCGCATTTGGGCGCAATGGGGAGCGTGCGCTACTCCATCACCCACCCGCACCTCTACACCGCCGTCAACATCACCGGCTCGGTGAATGTGCTGGACGCAGCGCAGCAGGTCGGCGTGGGGAATTTCGTCTTCGCGTCCACCTCATCGGTTTACGGGCAAACCGACCAAATCCCCTTCGTGGAAACTCAATCCACCGATTTACCCCTCGCCCCCTACCCCGCCACCAAAAAAGCGATGGAAGTGATGGGGCACGCTTTTCACAACATGCACGGATTGAATTTCACCGCGCTGCGCTTTTTCAACGTGTACGGACCGAAGGGTCGCCCGGACATGATGCCCTACATCGTCACCGAAAAACTGGTGCGGCGGGAGACCATCACCCTGTTTGATAGCGGGAAAATGCGCCGCGATTGGACCTTCATTGATGACATCATCAGCGGGGTCATCGCCGCCATTGACCGCCCGCTGGGCTATGAAACCATCAATCTGGGGCGCGGTGAGCCGGTGTGGATGACCGATTTCATCGAAATTCTGGAGGGAATCACCGGCGAAAAAGCCATCATCAACGCCGTGCCCGCCCCCGCCAGCGAACCGAAAGTGACCTTCGCCAACGTGGACAAAGCCCGCCGCCTGCTGGGATACAATCCGCAAACATCCGTCCCCGACGGGCTGGCGCAATTTTGGGAATGGTATCAGCAAAACGTGATGCGCGGGAAGTGAGTAATACCGGGCGACCACAAGGGTCGCCCCTACGCCGGAAAACGCATCATTCTCCCATAAAAAATGGAACGTCAACACGCACTGATTTTCAAATGATAATTCGTGAAAATTTGCGGCTCATTTTCATTCACTTTTTTAAACTGCGTAAATCCTGAATGATAGAAGGGGCAACCGTTGTCATTATTCGTTGAAGGACTCATTGCCGGTTATGGTATTGCCATTCCGGTTGGGGCAGTAGCTATCCTCATCGTCAATATGGGGATGCGCTGCGGCTTCAAAATCGGATTTTCGGCGGGCGCAGGCGCTGCAACCGCCGATATTATTTACGCCATCGTCGCCGTCGTCACCGGCACGGCATTGGTATCGCTGTTCACACCAATTGCGTTCTGGTTGCGTTTTTTCAGCGGCTTACTGCTGCTTGGGATGGGAATTTGGGGGCTTTGGAAGGGGCTGAAACACGCGAACAGGGATAGCAAAACAGCAGAAGTTTGCGGGGCTTTGCGGATGTTCGGGCAGTTTCTCGGCATCACCATCGTCAACCCGCTGACGATTGTATATTTTGCCGCCCTCATCCTCGGCAGTGGACCCACTGCGCTGACGCTCACGAACCGGGTCGCCTTTATTGCCGGTGTCGGCATTGCCTCTCTCTCGTGGCAAACCCTGCTGGCATGGCTGGGGAGCATCGGACGTCAGCGCCTTTCACCCCGTTTTCAGGTTTTCGCCATCATCATCGGCAATGTGGTGGTCATTTTATTGGGGTTGCGAATTTTGGTGATGTTGTCCCTGTAATCTGCTCATTTTCCGGCGATGAGCAGGGGCAGATATACCCAATTCGTTTCGCCCAGCACGGCGAAAAGCGCCACCTGTCGCGTTTCTGCGGTGAGGGAATAAGGCGTGCGCCGAGTGACGGTGACGCCGTGCGTCAACCAGCGATTCCCCTGCAACCAGTAAAGGGCGATGGTGGAATCAATCAGCGGGTTGGGTGCATCAAATGTCACCGTGATTTCCATCGGTCGGAGCAAAATCGGGCTGTGGAAGATGCCGATTTCCTGCCCGTTTTGCGACGCGCGCAAGGTGAAAAATCGCCGAACGTGCGCCAATGGCGCGGTGGGCAATTCCGATTGATAGGAGTATGAAATGGTTGTGGTGGTGGTCACGGCACTGACCGGCACATTGACCAGCACACTCTGCGCCGCATCCGTGGATTGCAGCACGCCGCCGGTGGTCTCGGTCACAGTGATGGCGGTCGGTTGCGGAGTGGGCGTCGCCGCCCACCGAGCCGCGCCATCCTCACTGGCAGCGGTGAGAACAGACAAGCTGATGAAGGCGGCAACAACCAATCCGACGGCGATTAATAACCGATGGTGCATAAAATTTCCTCGCTATGCGGTATATTCCGCTTCCGTTTCCATTTCAGAATCATCCTCCCACAAATCATAATCGTCCCCGTCACCATTGCGCAAAGAAAATTTCGATATCCCTTGCGATAATTCGCCGGTGACTGTCGTCAATATTTCCACCACTTGCGTCACCTGATCCATATCGTCCACAATTTCGTTGGCGGCAAGGGCAACTTTCTGCACCGATTGCTCGCTGGCTTCGCTCAAGCGGGCGATGGCATCCGTCACTTCCAGCACTTCCGATGCCCCGGCGCTCATCTCTTCCGCAGCGGCGGTATTTTCCTCCACCACCGCCGAAACGCTGGTCATCGACTCTGCCATCTCCGTTGAGGCGGTATTGATTTGTTCGGAAGCCTCGGCGATGTGTTCCACCTGCGCCCGCACCGCTTCCACGTTTTTCAAAATATCCTGAATGGCAATCTGCGATTTTGCCGCGCTTTCCACGCCCAATTCCGCTTCGTGCCGCCCTTTTTCCATTGCGGAAACCGCTTCCGTCACCGCTTGTTGGATGCTCTTTATCAGTGTGCCAATTTCACCCGCCGCCTCCGCCGATTTTTCGGCGAGTTTGCGCACTTCATCCGCCACCACGGCGAAGCCTTTGCCGTGCTCCCCGGCGCGGGCGGCTTCGATGGCGGCGTTGAGCGCCAGCAGGTTCGTTTGGGCGGCAATATCTTCGATGGTCTCCACGATGCCGCCAATCTTGCCGGAACGCTCGCCCATCTCCCGCACCCGCAATGCCGACACCTCCACCTGCTCTTTGACAGATTGCATGCCGGTGATGGTCGTTTCGATGATTTCCGTGCCGTTATGCGCCACCGATGCCGTTTCGGCGGCAAGTTGCACCCCCTCTTTCACGGTTCCGGAAACTTGGTCAATCGCCCGTGAAATCCGGTCGGCGAGTTGTACCGTTTGCTCCAAATCCGCCGATTGTTCCTGTGCGCCTCTCGCCACTTCGGCAATGGATTGCGAGACCTGCCGGATGATTTTATTCCCCTCTTCCACCTTTTGATGCTGCTTTGAGGAATTTTCGGCGACAGTCATAATGATAGTGGAAGCATTGTTCGCGGCATGTTCAGCCTGCTGGCTCGAAACAGTCAACTGGTGGGAAACTTCGTGCAAATCCTCCACGTTCTTTTTGACGCTGCCCACCAACACCCGCAAATTATCCGTCATCTGCCGCACCGATTTTCCCAATATGTCTTTTTCAGAGCGGGGGGTGACATCCACGTCCAATTTCCCCTCCGAGATACTGAGCGCCACATCGGCAATGTTGTGCAGATAGTCCTCCATCGCGGTGAACGCCCGCACCATATCCCCCAGTTCGTCCCCGGAATCAAGCTCGACATACTGGTCTAAATCACCGGTGGCAATATTTTCGATGGCGTTCGCCACCATCGCCACCGGCGCAGAAATCAGCTTGGTGAGCCAGAACGCCAGCGACACCCCCAGCACCAACGTCAGCCCGACCACCACCGCAACGGTATTTTTCGTGCGGGCGGTATGTTCTTGAATGGCGGTTCGTTCCACCTGTTCACGGGCAACCACCGTGTCACTGACCGTTTGCAGCAACACCTCTGTCTGATGCGCCGCATCACGGAAGACTTGGGTTTGCGCGGCAATTTGTCCATCCAGCGCCACCACCCGGTCAAACAAGGCTTGATAGTCATCCGCCAGGGCGATGATTTCATCTTTTTCCGCTTGCGTCAACGCCGAAGTTTCGGTATCGGCTTTCAATTGTGCCACCGCATCGCGGGTTTGGGTAATGTATTTTTCCGACCCGCGCAGCAGGTAATCTTTTTCGTGCCGCCGAATCATCAACATATCAATCGTCAGGGTATCAACGCCTTTGGGAACCACCACCCCTTCGATTTCATGGACTTTATCGCGGAATTGCCCAATCACGCCGACATCCTGATGTCCCTTTTCTTCCAGCAAATCCACCGTTTTCAGGAATTCCGTTTCATAAGTATCCATTGCCGACAATATCGCGTCAACATCATCCTGAATCGCCAAATCCGAAGGAGCAATCTCCTTAATTGCGTCGAGATTTTGCCTGACCTGCGCAACTTCATCCTGCACCACGGTCACATATTTGGTGCGGGCTTCTTCAAAACCCAACTCTTTGAAACGGAGCATGTAATCTTTTTCCCGACGACGCGCCTGCAACAAAGAAGCCTGACTGTGTTCATTCAAGCGACCCATTTGTCCAATCACATCCACATAATAATCCAAATGCTCGGAGGTGGTGCTCATGCCCGACCATGCCACCCATCCCATCACCGTCGCAAAAAAAAGAATAACGAAAAACCCGCCAAAAAGTTTGTGTCGTATCTTGAAGTTTTGAAAAATTTTCCGCATAGGTCGCTCCTCCGAAATTGGGTCTGTTGCCGGTACTCAAGTTAAAATAATGGGTGGTGGCTCAAATTGACTGCCGGAAATCATTCGCCGGTAGGGACAGAGCAATGCTCTGTCCCTACGCAAAACGAACACGGGTATTTGCCTTCGACCCTTCGGGTATATTTTGTTTCATCAGTCAAAAATAACCGCCACCAAATAATGAATGCAATGTAATCAACGCACACAATAAATATATCGGCAGGTTGTTGGGGAACGCCATAAACTTTGCGTAAAGATTTTACGTCATTCTTGAGATTTGTAGTGGGTGGCGGGCACGGCGCGGAGGCGTTGCGCCGCTTGCTCGGCGGTGAGGTCACGCTGGGGCATGCCGAGCATCTCGAAACCGACCATGAATTTGCGCACGGTGGCGGAGCGGAGGAGCGGGGGGAAAAAGTGGGCGTGGAAATGCCAATGCGGGTATGCCGCGCCATCCGTGGGTTGTTGATGAAAGCCCATCGAATAGGGAAAGGAAACGTTGAAAAGGTTGTCGTAGCGGGTGGTGAGCCGTTTCAGGATGTCTGCCAGCCCGTCCCGCTCGGCGGGGGAGAGTTGAGCGATGGACGGCATGTGGCGGCGGCTGATAACCAGCGTCTCAAAGGGCCACGCCGCCCAAAAGGGCACAACAGCGGCGAAATGGTCGTTCCGCACCACCAGCCGTTCCCCCGAATTTAATTCCAATTGCAGATAATCGCCCAGCAGCGAGCGCCCGTGCCGCGCCCAATAATCGCGCTGGGTGCGGTCTTCGGTGGCGGGTTCATCGGGGATGGTGTGGATTGCCCAAATTTGTCCGTGCGGATGCGGGTTCGATGCGCCCATCATCGCGCCCTGATTTTGGAAAATCTGCACGTATTTGGTGTCCGTCCGGTCGCCGAGTTCCGCATATTGCGCCGCCCACACATCCACCACGCAACGCAGTTCCGCCGCCGACATCTCCGGCAGGGTCAAATCATGCCGGGGCGAAAAACAGATGACGCGGCACGTGCCGCCCTCCGGCTGAAGCTTCAGCAAGCCGGTGACATCGCCCGCCACGGGGGGCGGCGGGTCGGACGGAACATCGGGCAGCAGGGCGGCAAAATCGTTGGTGAACACAAAGGTGCTTTCATAGGGCGGGTTTTGTGCATTCCCCACACGGCGATTGCCGGGGCAAAGATAGCATTGGGGGTCGTATGGCGGGCGGGAATCGGGCGGGGTCTCTTCCACCTGCCCCTGCCACGGGCGTTTGGTGCGCTGGGGCGAGACCAGCACCCAAGAATCGTTCAACGGGTTATAGCGACGGTGGGGGTGTTCGGTGGGGATGAACTTCGACATGGCAAACCTCTCTGGTGGTGGCTCAAATTGACTGATAGAAATCATTCACCGGTAGGGACAGAGCAATGCTCTGTCCCTTGTATAATGGAGTT
>CAZMXX010000104.1:0-10662 GCA_964570315.1 uncultured Anaerolineaceae bacterium
CCGTCATCACTGTGCAACGGTCGTACCGGTCGCACGCCCGGATGCTCACCGGGTCGGTCTGGAAGCCGGCGACGACGCAAGACGGTGTTAATTCGTACAGGCGGCGCGTGTCTGTCGTGGTCACCTCCTGCCACCACGGGTCGTCGTAGTAGTGGCGGTCGGAAGCCTGCACCGCACACGGAAACTCCAGTGTGTCTTCGAGCAAGTTGATGTCCTGCGCCCAGCCTGTGTAGACTGTTTGGGCAGCCGGTTCCGCGCCCCGGTAGGTCACGGTGATGGTCGCTCGCGGCGCAAGGGTGTCAATTTCCCCTTGCCACTTGGAGGTAGTCCCTTCTGCGTCGTTCCGGTTGCTCAACACATCCGTCCCGCGCAGGTGAATCTGGTAGACGCCGTCCAGCCCGGCAGGGACCGTATAGGACCAGGTGGACGTGATGGCGCTGGGGCTGGCTACGCTCACCGGCGTCCAGACCCAGGCGGTTGGCGTCAGCGCGGTCCTTGCCTCCACAAAGGCGATCTCCAGTCCGCCGACACCTTTGGCCACACTGCCGGTGTCGGTGACGACCCCGCCGATAGAGAGCGTCTGGCTGATGATGTTGGACACTCCCCCCGTCGCATCGAGCGAGGCCACCGGCGGTTGGTTGTCCACCCGGAGGTTGAACTGCAAATAGTTGGTGATTGGTGTCGTGTTGGAGAGGGCATCGGCCGCGCGAACCGTCACGGTGTAGCGCCCCGTGGGGTTGGCAAGCGCCTCTCCATCGGCATTAAAGGGGGCCAGCGCATACTTCAGCGACCAGGCGTCGGCCGCCGGGCCGAGCGTGGCCTGCTGCCAGCCGTTGCCAAAAGGCGAGACCAGCACCTCCACCGCCGCCAGCCCGCTACCGCTATCGACTGCCGTCCCCGAAAGTGGCAGGCTCCACCCATCCCCCAGCGCGTCAGCGCGGAGGATGGTGTCCGGGGCGGTGCTGCTGGTGAGCGTCTCCGGCGGTGTGCGATCGAGGTAGACGGTGATCTGCTGCTCCGCCCCCACGTTTCCGGCGATGTCCTCGGCGTACACGCTCAACGTGTGGGAGCCATCAGGCAAGGATCCGGCATCCCAGGCATAGGCCCAGGTACCGGTGCCACTCGCCAGTTCCCACGATCCGCTGTCAACCGAAACATAGACTGCGGCGACCTTCGTGTTGTCATTGGCCGTGCCGCCGATGACGAGCGTGCCGCTCTCGGCCAGGTATTGGCCGTCGGAGAGCGAGGTAAAAGCCGCGCCCGGCGCTTCGGCGTCCACGATCACCTGCATACTGTCGCTGAACTCATAGTCGCCCAACCAGGGGGGCTCGCGCTTCAAGTAAACCTGATGGAGGCTGATCTCTTTTGGGTCTCCACTGCTGTCTGGCGTCGCCGGATTGACGAGGGCCGCGCACTCGGCGGTGCTGGGGTCCGTCACCGCTTGATTGCAAGCCAGCCCCTGGGTAGACAGGCCGTTGCTCAGCGAGAAGCTCGCCGCCGCCAGCTTGTCTTCGCCCTCTCCTGTCGCCAGCCGTGGCTTCCCGTCGGCGTCGAGAGCCAGAACCTTGAACGTATTCCCGCCCTCGCTCCAAGAGACCATCCAGCCGCCATGAGTTGGGTCGTAGGCCACGTCCGGCTGACCGATGGAGCCCGAAGCGATGGTGAATTCATGGCCAAGCACGCCATTCGTGACGAAACGTCCCCGTACCGTTGTGTTGCTGACGTTGTACACCACCAGCGCCCGATCATGCACTTGATCGTAGGCCACGTGGGGGTAACGCTCGTCGCTGCCCGTGCCCGCAACGATCTGGATTGTGCCGATAGCCTGGCCGCTGGTGTTGAGATGAACCAGCTTGACGTCGTGCTGGCTGCCATTCCGCTGTTCCCAGACCAAGAGGTAACGATCTCCCACCCACGTCAGGTCAGGCCACGCGCTGGAGGAGTCGGTGGCAGGCACGTCGTATTCCGTCGGGTTGATGCCACACCCGACGGGCTGCGCGCGCATCTTGCTCACGTCTTCACGGTAAAAGACGGCGAGGAAGTTCGTGCCGTCACTGGCCACCGTCGGCCATTTGAAGATAGTATTGTTTCGCTCTGTGTGCGTGGCAGTCTTGCTGTCGGTGGGCTCCGTTGCGTAGGTTGTGTTGGAGGCGGCGACAGTCGGAGCGCATTGAGGTATACCGTCCTTGTTAATAACTCTTGCATACAAATC
The DNA here is from genome assembly GCA_964570315.1 of uncultured Anaerolineaceae bacterium. GTDB lineage: Bacteria > Chloroflexota > Anaerolineae > 4572-78 > 4572-78 > JANTHQ01. Next base: position 2,213 of record CAZMXX010000104.1, read on the forward strand.
ATTGATATAGTTGGGGATGACATACCAGTAGATTCGCACCTTCCCGTCGCTATCGTCCATTAACTTGTTGCCGTTACCCGCAGGATTGTAGTTTACCGTGGCCGTACCGATTTTGTCGTCATCATTAGGCCAATCATCTTCCTCTTTGATAGTGAAAGACTGACTAGTGTCGAAGTCATAGGTCCAACCGATATTTCGACTCTGTCCATCTGCGAAGTCTTTTGGCCCCCAGTTTGGCCCAGGAATACTAATGTAGTACTCGGCGTGACTTCCCGCATCGCGTTCCTCATAGTTGTATAGCCGCACTAGCCGATACTCTGTGTACGAGTTATAATGGTCGTCTCCCCAAAGCGTGAGACAGTTGCCGGTGTTCTCAGCGCAGACAACCGCCGGCGGGGCATTAATCAGTCCGGCTCCCACGGGGCGAGTATCTGCGCTGACAAGAGTTTGCCCACCAATGGAGCCTTGGGCAAGGCGGAATCGCACTCCGGCGTCGCCTTGGTCATCTATATACTTATTGGAGAGCGGGTCCGTGCCAAAGTATCCTTCAGTGGTGACCAGCGCGTAGGCCCCCTGGCTGGAGCCAAAGGCCGGCGCGATGGCCGAGTACCACGGGTAGTCCACCGTCGTCCCTGTGGTGCTCTCGGGCAATGGGTCCCAGTTCCAGCGGATGCGCAGGTCTCCGTCGTGGAGGAGACCCGCTGTGTTGCCCTGGACTGCCACCGTGGCGTTCTCGGTGCCCGCCACCGTAAGGGGCTGGGTCATCACGGCGGTATGGCCGGGGGCAATGTTGTAGTTGGCTGTGTAGCTTCCGCCGCCCAGTTCGACCGGCATAGTGGTTGTCATGGTGCCGGTGGTATAGAGGGATACCGACAGGTTGTTGGCAACAGTGGTCGTGAAGACAAAGCTGGCCCCAGGGCGGACGATGCCGTCCTCATCGCTCATCGTAAAGTAAAAAGCGACCGGGCTCTCGTTCCACACAATGGGGTTGAAGGCATAGTTCGCCGGGTCCATCGTATTTAAAGTCTTTTCCATCGCGTCGCCCATGCCGTCGCTGTCGGCGTCACGATCGAGCGGGTCGGAGACGACGTGGGCCGTCAGCGTGTAAGGCGTGCCGAGCGTGTCAGTGTAAGTGTGGGTCATAATCCAACCGCCCAGCCATTCGTCCGTGTCGCCGTCGTGGTCGCTATCGGTCTCATCCCGATGATAGATCTCCTGCCCGTCGTCCAGTCCGTCGCCATCCGAGTCGCGGCGGGTTGGGTTGGTGTTCAGTTCGATCTCCTGGCGGTCGGTCAGGCCGTCGTTGTCGGTGTCAGTGTCCAGCGGGGACAGCGGGATGCCGCTGTTGGCACGCATCTCCAGTTCGTAGGTGTCGGAAAGGCCGTCGCCGTCCGCGTCCCAGGTTTCGTCATTGGGATCATTGCCGCCAAAGTACGGATTGAGCAGGCCGTCGCCGTCGTGGTCCATCTGGTGGCTGAAGCTGTCATGGTTGGCCCACGTCAGCGCGTAGAACTCGTCGAGGGTGTCCGGCAGGATGTCCAGCACAACAGCGCCGGTCATGTTGTTCGACGTGTGGTCCTCGATTTCGTCGTGATGGCAGATAGGAATAGCGACGTACGAAATGCCAATATTCCAGCATGACACAGCGGGCAACGCGTAGCCGGTGTTTAGGGCCATATCGACCGTGCTGTTGATACCGGCCGTTAACGTGGGTGTGAAGGACACCGTTGTCGTCATAGAACCGCGATAGAGGGCCTTGCCCCACTTGGTGCGGTCGTATTCGACCTTCCATTTTCCCTTGGTGGCGTTGATGTCTGTAGTAACGGTTTCCGTCACGGTGCTGAGAGTGTACTCGAAGGCGGTGCGTCTGAGTGTGTCGGGGGTGTAGAATATCCACATATAGCCCAGCAGAAAATCATCCTCAGGGTTCTTGTGCCGGGCAGTAGTGGTGATTGGAAGCGTTATCTTGATGCTGTTGCCCTCCACCATGCCCTTATCCGGGTTGGTGAGGGTCATGTCCAGCCCGCCAGTCTCGACGTCGGTGTCAACCAGCAATTGAAAGTGGTAGAGATCGATTTTTTCGATGAGCCACCCGGTGATGGAGAAGCTGGATCCAAAGACCCAAAGGAGCAAGTCAATGATGGACAGCAGGGCGACAAGGATCGCACCCACGACTGTCAGCGTGAGGGCGAACATGATGATGGCCATAATCGTAGCCGCGATGGTCTGCGCCAAGAGTTGGTTAAAGGCGATGCTCGACAGATTTTGGGAGCAGGCTGCATAGATGAACACTCCCCAGGCGATGCCAATTGTGATGACAAGCGCTACGACGGCAACCACTTTGGCGGCCTTGGAAAGCTCCTGTGTGGCTTTGAGTGCCTGGAGCGTCGCGGCTCCCCGCGTGAGGCCTTTTGTGGCCTGTAAGGTCTTGACAGCGCTAACGATGCCCTTGATGGGCAATACGACATCGAGGGTCGTCTGAACCGCTACTGTCAAGACACCAACCGTTATCCGCGTAGCGGGGTGTTCCTCATAATAGTCCGCGAACAGCGCAAAGCTCATCGTGGCGACAGTGGCGAGGCCGGCCGCAGTGGCGCCTGCCACTGCCCCCACGTTCTTTTTGGCCTTGAACCGACTCCAAAAATCATCTGCTCTGTCCGACATCCGCCGCCAGCGGGTGTTCTCGCTCGGGTCGCGAAACATCCGATTCAGAGCTGCCCCCATTTCTGCCAGTTCGTCTACGCCATTGCCTTTGAAATCACCCAGTATCCAACGTTGTACGGTCGCTGTTATGTAATTGCTAGCTGAAGACCCTGCAGCAGCAAGCATCGGCTTGTCCCCTGCTTGCCAGTTCCCTTTCAGGGCCAAGTCACCGTACTGGACGATGTTCACGACACCTTTATAAATTGCTGTATACAATGTCTGAATCACAAAGACACTACCAGCCGTGACATCGGGGTTTGGGTCTGCCAAATCATCCGCGTAGCGGCGATCCAGTTCTCCCCAGTACTGGTCCAGCGGATAGCTCTGCCACTCACCCGCGACAGTGTCGTATTTGTAGGGTGCCCAGCTCATCGCGGCGATGGTGTTTTCTGTGCTACCGTTCAGATCGAGCGTCAGTTTGGAGCCATCCCATCTGGCAGGTGCCGTGGTTGTGATAAATTGTGCCTCATCGAGATTCAGTTCGCGCACGTGCTCCTCACGCAGCACCATGATGGTCGGGGTGACGGGGTCGGTCGCCTGCCAGTGCGATGTGAATGTGTCCGAGAGGATCGAGGTCGTTTCCGTCATCGCAATGGTCATCGCCGCCTCGTCCTGGTGGGTATAGGTCTGCGTGATGACCGTCAGCGTGTCGGTGACGTTGAACCGGTCCTCAATGCTCACGCCGTCGTTGGTGGTGTGGTTAAAGCGCGCATACACGTCGGCGATGCTAAAACGTTCCCCGGAATCGTTGGTCGAGCCAGCCAGGAAGGTGTTCTCCAGCCCGTAGGCCAGGGCAAACAGCGGGGCGTCGTGGTTCAGGTCGTCGTCCTCCGCCGGGTCCTCGTAAACCAACGCGACGTCCACGCCGTGGTCTTCGTGCACGTTGAGTCCGGTCAGGGTCCACGTGTCGTCGTATTCGTAGATAGGTTTCTGCTGGTTCAGTTCAGCATACCTGACACACTCCCCGTCCTTATACTCCTCACAGGTGTCGAGCAGTGCCTGGACCACCCACACGACGCGCACGTCCTGCGGCGATGTCCAGACGGTTTGCGGTTTGTAGAGCATTTTGGCGTAAAAAGCCAGCCGCTCCCCCCCCTCCGGCTCGGTGACCAACTGGAGGGGCACGTACACCGTCATTCCCCCGTCCGGGCGAACCATACTGGCGATGCCGTACTTTTGGAGAAGTTTCTTGTCTACGTTGCCCGTGTCCGCCTTGTTCACGCCGATGCGCAGCATGGGCACCAGCTTGATGTCGCCATTGTCGTTGGGTGAGGGATCGGTGTCGGTGCGAAGATCGTAGAAAGTCGCCCCATCACCGTCCTGGATGTTTCCTTTCTTGTCCTCGGGCCAGTCGAGGACGTTGAAGGCATACCACAGGTGGTCGGGGTTTGTGGGCCGAATCTGAAACTCGACGTATGTGATATTGTCTTTTTCCAGATTCGTGACCTCAAGCTGGAAAGGGTTGACGTTACTGAACGTTTGCAAGCTGTACGTATAGGGCGAAAGGTCGTGTTTGTCGGGAACGCCGTCTCCGTCGTCATCCAAGTCAAAGACGTCGGGGACGCCGTCGGCATTGGTGTCGTCGGGCTGTCCGTCATTGTTGGCGTCCCATTGCTCGCCGTCCCCCTTGCCATCTCTGTTGGTGTCCATCTCCAGGGGATTCAGGTACCAGGTCCGTCCCCCAAAGCTGAAGCCATCCGCTTCTTCCTTGTCCTTCAACAAGTCGCCGTCGCTGTCCTCACTCTCGGGGTCGGTGCCCAGCAGCGCCTCGACATAGTCGGTCAGCCCATCTCCGTCGGTGTCGGTCCCGTCCTCTTTGAGGGAGGCGTCCTTGAGGTAGGTCGCGTCAAATCCAAGCGCTGTCGCGATCTCGTCCGTATCACCGACGATTGAGTTGGTGCCAAGCACCATCTCCTCCACATCGGTGGTCCCGTCGCCGTCGGTGTCGAGCCCACTATCGGTCGCCAGTAAGTTCAGCGCTTCACCGGCGGAGAGGCCAGAATCCAACTCCGTCTGCTGCTCTCGGATAGCTTGTAACATCTTGCTTTCTTGCTGGCGCGCCTCGCTTGCCTCTCTTTCCGCTTGCTGCCGCTCGCTGTAGGCCACAACGCGTACACTCTGGATCAAGGGATTGCTAACGAGCGACAACAAGGTCACGATCACAACGGCTGCATACAGCTTGCGAGAGTGGCGATATGCTACTAGAAGGGCGGCGAAGCCAATTGTCGACAGGAGGAAGGCCAAGTCGCGCCTGGTGTCGGGCGACGGCGTTAGCCGGGTAATCAAATTGGCAGGCGACTTCGAGCGCGATTTGAAATCCGAAAAATTGATTGAGATATCCCCCAGCACGGGATTTCCCTCGCCGTCAGTAAGTTGAAGATGAAGCAACTGTCGAAGCGGATAGCCGCTGTCTCCCACCCACAACTCACCATCTCCCGACATTTCAGCAAACTGTTTCGGCAAATCCAGTTGTATGCCGGGCGGTAACCCATCGTCCACCGCCTGTTGCTGGAGTTGTTCACGCATATACACCGCAAACCGCGGCCCGTCGATATCGAACGCATACCGTGTGTAACCGACACCCAATCTAGACTCTTGACCAAGAACCTCAATGTCACGAGCGGCAGCAATAAATGCCATAAAATCGCCTTGTGGAGCGAAGAGACCGGTGAAGTCATCGATATCTTCCCACTCACCGCCCTTTACGCGCGCCCGTGCCTTTCCATCTTGAACGTCCACCTCGATGCCACCCTCGGCATCGAGGACACTGCCACCTTGGGTCCAAATGGTGAAGGACAAGGCATCTTCTTCGGTGTTTACCCTGCCTTCCAGGTAAAGGACGTCTTCCCGGCTACGGCGACCGACGTTTGTCACTGTCGCCAGTGGCGTCGTTGTTTGTACGATGTCCGCAGTAAAGTGGTACCCGCCCGAATTCAATACGTTTGCCCAGACGGTTTCAAGTTGACGCCGTTCGGCTGAAGCAGTCGCGACCGGATACAAGACAATGCTCAATCCGAGAAAGCACAAGGCGGCAATAAGGAAAGGGGTAGAAGAATAAGCTCGCTTCATCAGATACCTTCTTCATAGATTAGGTTGTGTTGACGTTTCAGATTGCGGTACAATGAGCGCATGAGCGAAATACACATACCTGATGAACAATGGTCCAAGATATACGAATTTGTTAAAACGTGTCCCGGATCCTACGCCGGGCAAGAAGCCGCCTGCCGCAAATTTGTTGAAGCGGTGCTCTGGATCACCCGCAGCGGCGCTCAATGGCGGTTATTGCCCAAAGAATACGGGCGCTGGAACAGTGTCTACAAACGGTTTGCTCGCCGGTGCGACAACGGCGTCCGGGTGCGAATGCACCAACATTTCGCCGATAACCCGGATATGGAGCACCTGCTCATTAACAGCACGATAGTGCGGGCACATCCGAGCGCGACCGGCGCGTTAAAAAAAACGGTGGACCAAGCTAATGCAAAACCAAGTGAGATATTCGTCTAGTGTAGTATAATATCAGGCATGAAAGCGAGACTATTTATACGACCATTAACCAAGGAAGAGCAAGCACACATTGAAGCAGGGTTACAGTCTAACGATGCCTTTACGTTGCGCCGCAGTCAAATCATCGCGGTCAGTGCACGCGGTCAAAGCGTGCAAGAGATTGCGGGTGTTGTGGGACGTCATCCGGATACGGTGCGACAGGTCATTCACGCCTTTAACGACCAAGGCGTGGTGGTGCTCAAAGAGAAATCGCGGCGTCCGCACCACATTCGGCGAGCGATTAGCGAACGTGGTGTTGAGCAGTTGCAAGCGTTGTTGCACCGCAGTCCGCGGGAGTTTGGCAAACCGAGCAGTTTATGGACACTGCAACTGCTGGCTGAGGTTGCCTACGAGCAGGGTATCACCACCCGGCAGGTCATCGATGAAGCCATCCGGCAAGTATTACACGGGCTGGGCATCCGCTGGAAACGAGCCAAACACTGGCTGACGAGCCCGGATCCGCAGTACGCGGTGAAAAAAAAAACGGCGCGACCGGTTGATAGATGTTGCTGCACAACGTGCCGATTGGGCGATTGGCTTTCAAGACGAGACGTGGTGGAGCCGACTGGCCCATCCGCGCCTGCACAGTTGGGGGACACGCCCGCTGAGGTTAGTCGAACTGATATACCGGAAAAACGCTCCTGATCCCAAAGTCTTTACCTGTTACGGTATAGCTATTTGCTGGCAAAAAAAGCCAACCTGTGGTTGCGTTTTGTGTCCGGAAATTTCAAAAGTGTGCCCACCATTCAGTTTTTGCAATGGGTGTCGGAGGAAACCGCACGGCGGGGTATTCGAGTGCTGGTTATGTTTTGGGATAATGCCTCGTGGCAGTGGCACAACAGCCAAATGGTGCGTCACTGGATAAGGCAACATAACCGCACCGTCAAATAAACCGGAACCGGGACCCGATTATTGGCGTATGCGCTACCCAAAAAGAGCCCTTGGCTCAATTCGATAGAACCGAAATGGGTGCATGCCAAACGGAAAGTTATTGAACCGGACAAACAACTGACGGCAGCTGCCTTGGCCGAGCGTGTTTGCGCTGTTTTCAATCAACCCATGCTGCCTTATAGACAAGACGGATAGAATGTATATAATGCGAGAATGGCAAAGCGAAAGTTTATTCTCACAACTACACAAGAGGCGGAATTACGCAATGCCTATCAGCATTGCAAAAACGCGCAAACGAAAATCAGGTATCAGGCGGTGCGGCTGTACGGCACCGGTTATCCGGTCAAGCAAATTACTGACATCACCGGTTGCAGTGTCCCCGTCCTGATGAAATGGTGTCGCACTTACCGACAGGAAGGTATCACCGGCTTGGTCGACAAGCGACGAGGCGGAAATCGTGCCAAGTTGCAACCGTCGCAATTGGAAGAGGTGCAAGCTTTACTTCACCATTACACGCCCAGCCAACTTTTTGGCGATGAGGCATATACCCGTGACGGGCAATTTTGGACAGTACCGGATGTGGCCTGCTTGCTCAAGCGTAAATATGGGGTAGTGTACAAAAGTCGAACCTCGTATCGTGAATTGCTACATAAATGCGGGTTCAGTCGTCAGCGTCCGGATAAACAGTTCAAGTCTCGCCGCGAGTGGCGCGTGGTCGAGTTTGAAGCACAGCTTGAAAAAAACTATTAGACTTGGCACAAGAGGCACCGGAAACGGTTATTATCGCCCAAGATGAAGCCTCATTGTACCTGCAAGCCACCACCGCTGTGGTATGGTTTCCGCGGGGGCAGCGACCGGTGGTCAGGCTTGACCCGGGGCGCAAACATTGTCATTTCTACGGGGCACTTAATCTGCATACCGGTGAAGAAATAGTGATGCGTACCGCACGGATGACTGCGGAGACCACCGCCTTGTATCTGCAACGAATATTGCACGCTTACCCGGATAAGCCGCTGCTATTATTATGGGACCGTGCGCCCTGGCATCGCGGGGCTGCCGTACAGCAAGTATTGAATGACAATCCCCGTTTGGAAGTGATGTTTTTTCCACCGGCAGCGCCAGAGTTAAACCCGCAAGAACATGTCTGGAAAAATACACGTGAGCATATCAGTCACAACCATCGCTTTGCCAAACTGGACGTACTGGCAGATGAATTTGAAGCGTATTTGCAATCTACCACCTTCCCTTCATCGCTACTTGATAAGTATCGCTATCACTCACTTTGTATGATGTCTAAATGATTTCTCTATTAG
>CAZMXX010000105.1:0-10652 GCA_964570315.1 uncultured Anaerolineaceae bacterium
GTTTTGTCCGCTCCATTATCTCACATCCTGCCTAAAAACTGAAACGCACCCTTAGGTTTAAAAAGATTTGAAAAAATTTTCAATTCGTGGTACATTGGGGAGACCTCCATGAGGGGTTGCACTGTTTGAAAAAAATCGGACATTAGTGTATTCTTGCATGCACGAAAAATATGTTTGGGATAGTAAATTCATCCGATGAAGGAGATGATAAAACGTATGGCAAGTAGCACGACCACTGCAAACGCCACCACCGCCCGACAACCACGAGGATTTTTGTCCGGGAAACGGGGACGCATTCTGAAGGAAAACTTCACCGCGTACCTGTTTTTATTCCCCGCAATGTCGTTGATTTTCGCGTTTGGGCTGTATCCGGTTGCGTTTTCACTGTATGTGAGTATGTACAAGTGGAAAATCAAGCAAGGGACGTTTTTGAGGTTTGCGAACTATACCAAAGCTATGGATAATCTGGCATATATTGTTGCCTTTTTGATAGCCTTGGGCACAATTTGGTTGGCAATTCAAGCGCTCAAACATGCATGGCGCACCGGCAAAGAAAAAGGGATGCAATCGTGGTTGTATCTTTTCCCCGGTGCGTTTTTTGCGTCCGGCACGTACTATTTCCTGAAATTCATCGTGCTGGTATTGCCTGAAATTCTATCCATCGGACAGAAGGTTCAGCGGGTGGTGCGCACGCGCGAATTGTATGTTCAGCTTTTCCGCGAGGCATTTCAGGTTGAAACCGTGGCACAGGCGCGACAACAGGCGTTGTTGTGGCTGGCGCTGGGACTCATTGTTTATTTTGCCCTGAATTATTTTTTGAAATCGCGTTACAGTGCGCAGTTTTTGGGCACTTTTTACCGCATGACATTTGCGGGATGGATAGGGTTTCTGATTGCGGAATTCACGTGGGACAGCATTCAACTGGAATACGCCAAAGCGATGGAGAAGGGACAGGAAATTGCGTTGTGGCCCCAAATCCTCTCGGTGATGGCGGGGTTGGTGCTGTTGTATGTGTCATGGCAGGTGTGGCAATATGCCCAACGGCAGGACAGCACCCCCAAGATGCTCGCCGGCGCTTTTGCCGCGATTACCCTGCTGGGGGGCGCGTGGATACTGGCGGGAGAAGTGCCGCCCATCATTGCCGCGGGCGACAAAGCCTTGTGGCAGGGGTTGATGATAACGGCATGGTACTCGCTGGGCACTGTGCCCATCCAACTGGCGGTCGGATTGGGGATTGCGTATTTGCTGTATCAGGACATAAAAGCAAAATCGTTCTTCCGCATGGTCTATTTTATTCCGTACATCACCCCCGCCGTGGCGAGCGCGTCCGTCTTCCGCATTATGTTTTCAAACCGCCCCACGGGGATGATGAACAATATATTGGGGACGTTGGGGCAGGAACCACTCAAATGGTTGCTGGAACCGCGTCCCATTTTCACCATTTTTGGTGTTTCCGGTCCCAGTTTGGCGTTGGTGGTCATCATTTTGTTCGGAATATGGACGTATTCCGGGTATAACGCCGTGATTTTTTTGGCGGGATTGGGCAGCGTGCCCCGTTCGCTGTATGAAGCGGCGGAAATTGACGGCGCGAATCGCTGGCAGGCTTTCCGGCACGTGACGTTGCCATTGCTGTCGCCGATTACTTATTTTCTGTCGCTGTTGGGGGTTATCGGAACGTTTAAGGCGTTCAACCACGTATTTGTTTTGCGTAACGCCGCCGCTCTGCGCACGGTCGATACGATGAGCATGGTTATTTGGGATTTAATCAAAACCAACAATCGCTACGGTTACGGTACGGCAGTGGCGTTTGTGCTGTTCGGCGTTGTGTTGATTCTGACTTTGGTAAACAATAGCATTCAAGGGAAACGGGTATTCTATGGCTAGTATGACTGCATCTCAATCATCGCCCCGGCGAAAACCCATTAAATGGTGGAACATCATCGTCTACATCATATTGTCGGTGGGCGGCATTGCGATGGTTCTGCCGATGTATTGGACAATTGCGGCATCATTTATGACCCGCGCGGAAGCGATTGCGTTCCGCTGGTTTCCGGGACAATTGCGCTATGAAAACTTCATTGTGGCATGGGAGCAGGCGCAATTTTCCGAATATTTCGTCAACAGTGTCATCATCACCACCATTACCGTGACCGGAATTGTGTTGTTCAGCACGTTGGCGGCGTATGCGTTCGCCCGGATGGAGTTCAAAGGCAAGGATTTTCTGTTTTCGTTGTTGCTGTCCACAATTTTCATTCCGGAGATGGTTTTGCTGCTCCCCAACTTTTTGACCGTGACATGGCTGGGGCGCATCGGTCCCATCAGTTGGGTTGACAACTGGCCCGCGCTCACCATTCCGTTTATGGGGAGTGTGTTCAGCATCTTTCTATTGCGACAATTTTTCGCTCAAATTCCGCGCGATTTATTCGACGCGGCGAAGATTGACGGCGCCGGGCATTTTCGATTTTTGACCAGTGTGGTTCTGCCGCTCTCACGCGCGCCCATCATGACCGTGATTATCTTCTCGTTCATCGGCTCATGGAATGCGCTGGCGTGGCCCCTTTTGGTGACCAATAGCGCCGATTGGCGTCCCATTGCGGTAGGATTGACCAACTTTTTGGATGAAGAGCAGCAACGCATTCACCTGCAAATGGCAGGCGCGGTGATAACGATGTTGCCGGTGTTGCTAATTTATTTCTTTACGCAAAAACAATTTACTGAAGGAATTGCCTTGAGTGGTTTAAAAGGGTAAAATAAACTTGCTTTTTGGCAACCTTAAAGGAGGTGATGCGAAGTAGCCTAACCATACTTTTGCAGTAAATACCATTCGCTAGAAAATCTTTTTAGAAAATGAATCTGGAGGAGATTTAAAATTATGACTAAGCGACTCTCGCTAATTATGGTCTTGTTGGTAGCTATTGCGCTGGTTGTTGCCGCCTGTGGTGGCGCAGCCCCGACGCAAGCTCCGGCACAAGAACAACCGACTGAAGCGCCCGCCGCAGCCCCGACGGAAGCCCCTGCGGTTGCAACGGAAGCCCCCGCCGCAGCGCCGACGGAAGCCCCCGCTGCCGTAACCTTCAAGGTTGGGCAGGTTACTGACGTGGGTGGCATCAATGATGCCAGCTTCAACGAATTGGCATGGCAAGGGATGCAGGATGCCGAGCTCGACTTTGGCGTTGAAGTGAACTTCCTTGAATCCCAACAACAAACTGACTACGAAAAGAACATCAACGAATTCCTGCAACAGGGATACGATCTGATTACCACCGTCGGTTTCTTGCTGGGTGACGCAACACAAGCCGCTGCCGAAGCCAACCCCGATGCAAAATTCGCCATCATTGACGTGGACTACCTCAGCGCGCCGAACATCTGGCAGTCGAACTTTGCGACTGATGAAGCCGCGTTCTTGGCAGGTTACCTCGCCGCCGGCGTGACCAAAACCGGGAAAGTCGGTACCTTCGGTGGTATCAACATTCCGCCCGTGGTCATCTTCATGGTCGGTTTTGAAAAAGGTGTTGACTACTACAATCAGCAAAACGGTACCAACGTGGAAGTTTTGGGCTGGAGCACCGAAAAAGGTGACGGTCTCTTCACCGGCAACTTTGACAGCCTCGACGATGGTCGTACCTTTGCTGAAAACTTGTTCGACGAAGGCGCCGACATTGTGATGCCGGTTGCCGGTCCTGTTGGGCTGGGAACCGCCGCCGCCGCCAAAGACCGCGGTATGCTGATGATTGGTGTTGACCAAGACTGGTACGACAGCGCTCCCGAATACAAAGAAACCTACCTCACCAGCGTTCTCAAACGTGTTGACCTCGTTTCCTACCAAGCCATTGAAGCGTTGGTGAACGGCACTTTTGAAGGTGGCGTGCATCATTACACCCTGGCAAATGGTGGCGTGCAATTAGCCGACTACCATGACAACGCCGGGCTCGTTTCCGCTGATCTGCAAGCCGAACTCGACTCGATTGCAGAAGACATCAAAGCCGGTAAACTCTCCACCGGTTGGGCAGAATACATGGGCAACCCGCCCGCCCCCGCCGAAGAAACCTCCTCGGCAGTGCCCGAATTCGTGTGGCCCGAAGCCCCCGCCCCTGATGGTCCGTTGGCAGGCATCGACCCCACCGGTCAAACCGTCACTTGGTGGCACAACCACCGTGGCAGCCGTGAAGAAAAACTGCAAGCCATCGTTGACCAGTTCAACACTGAAAACCCCTACGGCATCACCGTTGAAGCCGTCAATCAAGGTGGCTATGGCGACATCCGCGACAAAATGGGCGCCGGCATCACCAGTGGTGATCTGCCCCAAATCGTCGTCGGTTACCAGAACGATGAAGCCTTCTACGCCTCTGTGGATGCGCTCACTGATATGAACACCTATGTTGAAGATCCGTACTGGGGTTTGAGCGAAGCGGACAAAGCCGACTTCTCGCCCGGTATCTTCATGCAGGACGTGCATCCGGCATTCAATAACGAACGCCTCGGCTTCCCGCCCAACCGCTCGATGGAAGTGTTGTACTACAACAAAACTTGGCTGGAAGAATTGGGCTACAGCGCCGACCAGATGGCGACCATTTCCCCTGACCTGTTCGAGGAAATCGCTTGTAAAGCCGCGGACAGCCGTGGTGATGGCGAGGGTGGTTACATCATCCGCTTCGATGCTTCGCAAGTTGCCGCCGCCGCATTCGCGCGTGGTACCAGCGTGCTCACCGAAGATGGTCTGCACTACCAATACAACACCCCCGAACTGGTTGACTACTTCACCCAAATTCGCGATATGTACAAAAAAGGCTGCGCCTGGATTTCTCCGGAACGCTATCATGATGCAGAATTCGCCGCACGGCAAGCCATCTTCTACATTGGCTCAACCTCCGGGTTGCCCTACGCCCAAGGCAGCATCGATGAAGCCGGCAGCAAAGACGAATGGGGCATCGCGCCGATTCCTTACACCACCGACACCCCGCATCAAAACCTCTACGGTGGTAGCGTGATGATGCCGAAAGCCACTCCCGAACAAGAACTCGCGGCGTGGATTTTCATCAAATGGTTCACCAGCCCCCAAGCACAAGCCAAATGGGTTGAAGCATCCAACTACTTCTCGCCGCGTTACAGCACGGCAGAACTGTTGCAAGAATACATCCCCACCAACCCCAAATACAAAACGGCGTTGGAACTGTTGCCCTATGCTGAATTTGAACCGCAGCTCATCAGCTATGCGGATGTCCGCAACTTGGTGAATGATGCCTTCCAAGAAATCATCAACACCGATGTTGACATTCAAACCAAATTGGATGAAGTGACCCAACAGGCGAACGACCTCCAAGACGAGGCAATGCAGTAATTGTAAGTTGAAGTAAGATGGGGGGCGCACAAATACGTGCGTCCCCTATTTTTATGCGAGGAATTATGACCCCAAAAATAGTTTGTTTGCACCATAACGACCAAGACGGGCATTGCGCCGGCGCCATCGTGCGCCATCGTTTCCACGATGCGGTGGCACTTTATGAAGTTGATTACGGCTTGCCCGTGCCGTGGGATGCCGTCAACGCCGCCGAAACAGTCATCCTCACCGATTTCTCCCTTCCCAAAGCCGATATGGATGCCCTCTTCCGTGCCAAAGGCGAAAAATTTATCTGGATTGATCACCACATTTCGGCGATGAAAGAGATGGCAGACCTGCCGCTGGCGGGGGTGCGAAATCTGGATAAAGCCGGATGTGTGCTCACTTGGGAATACTTCTTCCCCGATGCACCCGTTCCCGCCGCTGTGAAATTCATCGGCGACCGCGACATTTGGCGCTTCGATTATCCCGAAACCCGCCACTTTTGCGAGGGACTCTTCGCGCAGAACTTCAACGCCCAAAACGATGCCCTGTGGCAATCGTTATTCTCCGGCGATGAAACCGCCGTGAACGCGCTGATTGCCGACGGCGAAATTCTGCACACCGCCCGCATGAAATCCATCCGCTACCGCGTGGCGAGCCACGGTTTTGAAGCGACCTTCGAGGGATTCAGGACGATGGCAATCAATTTGCCCGGCAATGGCGACATCGGGCATCACATTTGCAGTTTAGGGTATGATGTGGCGTATGTGTACACCGATGTCTGGCAGGATGGGCAAATCATCACCAAAGTGACGCTCTATTCGGAAACCACCGACGTTTCCGTGCTGGCAAAAGCGCACGGCGGAGGCGGGCACAAAGGCGCGGCGGGCTTCAAATTCGTCCGCACGGGCAATCTCCCCTTCCCGCCCGATGCCACGCGGTAAACCCGGCGAGACCATCCGCATAAAAATAAAACCCGGTTTCACATTTGGCGCAAAACTCACTATAATAAATGTTAGTTTTTGCAACATCGTATCCACCGAACGGAGAGAGGAAATCCAATGCGACAATCGGGTGTTCGCGTATTTTTGCTTATCGTTTTTTTGACGCTTCTGCCATCAAGTATTGTTTCAGCCCAAGATAAAACCCTTTTTTGGAACCGCTATGACGTGACCATCACCGTGCAGAAAAACGGTGATATGCTGGTTGAAGAAACCGAGCAAATCACGTTCACCAGCGGTTCCTTCCATTTTGGTTTCCGGGCAATTCCGCTCGATAGGGTTGAGAGCCTCAGCAACATTCAGGTGTTTGAGCAGCAGGGTGATCGACTGGTAACATATCGGGAATCGAATAGTGAAACCGAGTACACTTTTCGGCTTTCCACCAACGATAAAAACGAGCGGGTCATTTACTGGTACTTCCCCTACACCGAAAACAGCACTCACACCTACATTATTCGGTACGTGGTTAAAGGGGGATTGCGCATTTACGACGACGGCGACCAAGTGTGGTGGAAAGCCGTCCCCTCCGACCGCAATTTCCCGGTGCGAAGCTCGCAGGTGAAGGTGGTGCTTCCCTCAACCTTCAACCCCGACCAACTGGTCTACACCAATTACGGCGCGGATGCCACCTCATATGCGCCCAACGGCTCCACCGTCATTTTCACCGCGGAGAACATCAACGGGGGCGATGAGCTGGAAGTGCGGGTGCAGTTCCCGCATGGGGTGGTGACCGCCAGCCCGCCGAGCTGGCAAGCTGCCGACGATGCTCGCCGCGCCAGCATCGAAAAATGGGGTCCCGTGTTCAACATTGGCTTTCTGGTGCTGGGGCTGTTGCTGATTTTCGGCGGTCCGTTGGGTTTGTATGCCCTGTGGTATCTGCGCGGGCGCGATGCCCCCGCCGGTATCGTGTCGGATTATATCACCGAACCCCCCGACGATTTGCCGCCGGGTGTGGCGGGGACATTGGTTGATGAATCGGCGGATATGGAGGACATTCTCGCCACGCTGATTGACTTGGCGCGGCGCGGTGCGCTCCAAATTGAAGAAGTGAACGAAAAAGGCTTCCTCGGCATTGGCTCCGGGCGTGATTTCATCTACCATTTGAAAGATAAAAGTGTCGCCGCCACCCCGTATGAGCGAACATTGCTGAACAAAATCTTCGGCAGAAGCAAAACCGAGCGGCGATTGTCCGACCTGAAAGAAAAATTCTATACCGCCGTGCCGAAAATGCAGGATCAACTGTACCAAGAAGTGGTGAAACGAGGCTTCTTCCCCGTCAGCCCGAAGCGCACCCGCTCCCTTTATATGGGGCTGGGCGTTGCCGCGCTGGTGCTCAGCGGCGTGGTGGGTATGCTGCTCTTTGTGCTCACCATTGATTATTCGGTGATGGCAATTTGTCCCACCATCGGGTTGGTGGTGACATCCATCGGCTTGATCATCCTGGGGCGCAATATGCCGCGCAAAACCCGAAAAGGGGCAGAGGAAGCCGCGCGCTGGAACGCTTTCAAAAACTATCTGGAAAACATCACCAAATATACCGGCGTGGAAGAGGCGCAGGAACAGTTTGATAAATATTTGCCCTATGCTATCGCTTTCGGCATTGAAAAGGCATACATTCGCCAGTTTGACAGCGTGAAAGACACCATGCCCGCCCCGCGATGGTACGGGTATCCGGGATGGTACGCCTATGGGCACGGTGGGCACGGCAGCACCGGAATGGGAGATGTCGGCGGCGGCGCACCCGGACCGTTGGCGGGCGGCGGCAGAACCCCCTCGCTCAGCGATGCGAGTCGCGGGATGGGAACCTCACTGTCCGCCATGTCGGCGGGGTTGGGGTCAATGCTCTCCTCCGCCAGCCGAACCTTCACCAGCGCCCCGACGAGCAGTGGCTCCGGCGGCGGCTTCAGCGGCGGTGGTGGCTTCAGCGGTGGTGGTGGCGGTGGTGGCAGCGCGGGTTTTGGATAAATCGCGGTTTCCGGCTATGCTATCTATCAACAAAATTTATCTTTGAGGAGAAGCGATGTTTGGAAGTGGTAGAACCGTTGGCATTATCATCATCATCGGCGGCACGTTGTTTGCGTGCATAGGTTCCGCTGTTTCGGTTGTGTCTGTCCGGCTTGACCCCAACGGCACGGTCGGGGGTATGATGTTGGGGGTGGGCTTATCTGTTTTGATTGCCGCCCCAATCATCGGCTTGGGCGGATATTTATTCTGGCGTGGGCGCAAAGAACTGGCAGAACTGGCGCAAATCAAACGGCAAAAACTTATTCTGAATATGGTGAAAACCCAGGGGCAGGCAGACGTTCAGGATATGGTGTTTGAATTGAAAACCGATACCGAAACCGTCAAAAAACTCATCTACGATTTGGTGGGCAAAGGGTTATTTCACGGCTACATTAATTGGGATGACGGCATATTGTATTCCAAACAAGCCTCGGCGTTACAGGGCATGACCTCCTGCCCAAATTGTGGCGGTGAGCAGGAATTTGTCGGGCAAGGGATTGTGCAGTGTCGCTATTGTGGCGCGCAGATATTTTTATAGGCTCATTTGAAAGGGGAGTGCAATGGATTTTAATGAAACCGTAGAAAACGCAATGAGTGGCTTTGAAAAACTGGTGAAAAAAATACCGGGCTACAAAGGCTACAAAGAAAAAGAGCAACGCCGTGAAGCCGACGCAATTTTGCGCGAACAACTGGCGCGACGCTGCGAAACCTACTGGGCAACCATGAATGACCTGAAATCGCAGATGTTGCTCGGTCCGGCAATGTCTCAACTGGATGATATGGGGCGCGCCAGCCGCAAGTTGCAAACCCTGATTGATAAAATCAAAGGTGCGGCGCAGGGCTATGCCGGTTTCTTCGACGCGGTGAAAGTGAAAGAAGAACAGCTCGATGCGCTGTACGAGTTTGATGCCCAAATGTTGGAGCAGGTGGATGCTCTGGAAGCCGACATCGCGGGCGTGCAATCCGCCATTGACGCCGGCGACGGCATTCCGCAGGCGGTGCGCGCTCTGGAAAAAACCATCGGCGCACTGTTGACCGCCTTCGACGCTCGTGGTGAAGCTGTTTTGAACGCAACCACTGAATCAACCGATTTCGCAGAAGAATTTTAGGAGAAAATTATGCCTCGTGTTTTTGATGTAATTGAATACCCCAATGAAATGCGCAATCGTCTGGTGCAACGTTTCCCGGAGCAGGGCGCAGGACACTTCAAAGTCGGTTCACAGGTGATTGTCCGCACCGGACAAGCCGCCGTATTCTTCCGTGACGGGAAGGCGCTGGACACTTTTGGACCCGGACGACACACCATCACCACCGCCAACATTCCCCTGCTGACCGATTTGCTGGGGAAAGCCGCCTTCGGGGGCAAAAACCCCTTCACCGCCGAAGTTTATTTCGTCAGTACCCGCGAACTTACTTCACAGGGGTGGGGCACTCGCCAACCAATTGCCATGCAAACGCCCGGTCAGGGTTTGGGCTGGTTGTTGCTGGGCGGACATGGCACGTTCGGCGTGCAAATCACCGACCCGCAAACCTTCGTGGCGCGCTTCGTCGGGGCGCAAGGCTCGTTTGATATGCGCACCTTCAAAGAGCGACTGGTCAACGCCATCGTTCAATCCGCCACCGACTGGTTCTCGGAAGTGAATCCCGGTTCGCTGATGAAAGCGCAAAGCCTGCTGGATGAAATGGCGGCGGCAATTGAAGTGAAAGCGCAAGACCAATTCGCCGCACTGGGATTGACGCTGAAAAATATCACCATCGGCGGGTTAAGCCCGCTGGAAACCTCTGCCGACAAGCTGAAAACGATGGGCTTGCTCGACACCCAAACCTACATGCAGCTCAAAGCGCTGGACACCATCGAAAAATCGTCGCAGGGCGGCGGTGGCGGTGGCTTGACCGGCGCAGGCGTCGGGCTGGGCGCGGGCATGGGGATGGGCGCAGGCATGGCGCAGATGATGTCCGGCATTATGGGCGGCGGGCAGCAGCAACCCCAGCAGCAACAGCAGCAGCAATCTTCCGCGCCCAAAGCCGTCCCCGATGTGATGACCAGCATCGAGGCGGCGGAATACCTCAAAGTGCCGGTGGAAGACCTCATCGCCATGATTCAATCCGGCGATTTGAAAGCGAAAAAAATCGGCTCGCAGTACCGCATCAGCAAAAAAGTGATTGACGAATTTCTTGCCAGTTAACCGGTTCGGGATAAAATAAGGGGAGACAATATTTCTGTCTCCCCTATTTTTTTGGGGAGCGAACTCATCAAAAGAGAGGGTGGATTTTGTGACGCACTCTCCCCGCTAAAGCGGGGGAGCTTCTGAAACTACGCTTTCCCC
>CAZMXX010000106.1:0-10587 GCA_964570315.1 uncultured Anaerolineaceae bacterium
CGTGGTCTGGATGTGACTAGTCGAGGCTGTTGAATCAACTGGTGTGCCGCTGGTGATGCCCGGTGCCGGCGCGCAGCCGCTGGCGGGAATAATACCGGCGAGCTATTTGCCCAACGCCGCTTCGATTTCCTCCGGGGCGAGCCCACCTTTCGGAAAATTGTTGTTCAGTACCAAATGCACCAAATCCGGCGAATAATCAAGCTGTTCCATGATTTTCAGGCTGTCGGTGGCGGCTTTCAACGACCCTAATTCCGGCGTGACCACCAGCAAGATATGGGTGCTGTGGTCGAAGGCGCTCAACACAATATCGTCCATCGTCGCGCCGGTATCTATCACGGTGAAGGGATATTCCACCCGCAAATAGGGCAACACCTGCTGAATCACCGCCGGTGAAACCAGTTCCGCTTCGGCGGCGGTCATCGGCGCGGGCAACACCACCACTTGCGACGGGTGGGCGTGCAGCGTTTTCTCAATCAGCTCAATATCAATTTCATCGGTGATGGTTTCCGCTAGCTCAACAATGGTGTTGCGCGGTTTGGTGTTGAGCATCAGCGCGCAATGTCCATTTTGGAGGGATAAATCCACCAGCGGCACTTTCACCTGCCAAATCATCGCCAGCGCGGTCGCCAGATTCACGGCAACGGTACTGCGCCCCACCCCGCCGCGCAGGCTGAACACGGTGAACACCCTGCCGTCACGCCGCCGGGCAACCTCATGGTCAACCTGCACCCGCGCCAGCAACGCCCGAATGCGCAGCAACAATTCGGTGCTGCTCACCGGCTTGGTCAAATAGTCATCCACGCCCGCCTCGAACCCGGCAACTTTCTGCGCCATGTCGTGCTGGGCGGTCAACATGATGATGGGGAGATATTTCAGCGAGGGGTCGTGTTTAATGTGTTTGACCAGTTCGTGCCCGTTCATACCGGGCATATTGAGGTCGGAAATCATCAGTGCGGGGCGATGCGTGGGATTACGCAACCATTTCAGCGCGTCAAACGGGTCATTTTTTACCACAACATCGTATCCTTCTTTGTGCAGCAGGATACTCATCATTTTTGTCGAGGTTGGGTTATCGTCCACAACCAAAATCTGTTGTTTTGCCATACATTGCCCCCATCCAAAAATAATTTTGGCGTGGAATATTACGCGCTTTGCTTTTGAACTTCCTTCAATAACACGGAGGGCGTTTCCGGCGGGTTCTCTTTCAAGGCGTCAGGAGAAAGTGTATACGCAAGTTTCGCAATCGCCAAACTCGCCTCCGACAGCGGATTGGTTTCCACCAACGGCACGCCGGAATTGATGGCTTCTACAAATGCCAGCGAATCATGCGGGATGGTCGCCACGATTTTGCCGGGTAATTCATCTTCAATCGCCTTGTCCGGCAGCGCCCCATTGCCGAAAATATGGTTCACCACCGGGAGCAGGTGATTTGTATCATATTTCAATTGATGCATTAATTGGAAAAGATACTTCGCCGCCGCCACCGACCCTTTATCGGGGGCGAGCGTCAACAAAATATGCCGGCAATGCGTCAGCGCGGCGTACACAGCGGGCGTCAGGTCGTTCCCTCCGTCCACCACCGCGAAAGAGAATTTCCGCATGACAGGTCCCCATATGGCGCTCACCACATTGGCGCTAATTTTGGCGGAATCATAGGCGAATGCCGGCGCCGGCAACACCGATATACCGGATTTGTGTTCCAGTAACAATTCCGAAAATTGTTGCTCGCCCAGCGCATCGGGGTTCGACGCAAATTTCACCAGCGTATCTTTGGGTTGAAGCCCCAGCCACAGCGCCCCATGCGAATTTTTGGAAGAGGCATCGAAGAACAACGTATCTTCCCCCCACAAACTCCGAAACGCCGCCGCCAGATTCACCGCCAGCGACGTCGTGCCGACACCGCCGCGCAGACTGAACACCCCCACCGAGGTCAAAGCTCTGTCGGCGTTGCCGGTATCGGCATTGGCGGCTTTTTCAAAGAGCAGGTTCAACCGCTCCAGCAACTTCGGACCACGCACCGGTTTGAGCATGTAATCGTTCGCGCCCGCTTTCAAACATGCCAGCACCCGGTCTTTGTCGGTTTCCGCACTCAACACCAAAATCGGAATTGTCGCCAATTCGGGGATGCCGCGCGTGCGCCTCACCAGTTCCGTGCCATCCATCTCCGGCATATTCAAATCGGTCACAATTGCATCGGGGCGGTTGCTGGGGATTTTCAGCCATTGAAACGCCTCTATCGGATTATTGAACGCCGTCACTTCAAATTTTTCGCGGCGCAATATCACCGACATCATTTTGGTGGAAGTCACCATGTCATCAACAAGCAAGATATGTCGTTTTTCCATGAAATCGTATCCTTTAACAGGGGGAGAAAGAATTATAAATGTTGCAATGGATATTCGACAAAGAAGGTGGTTCCGTCCGTTTTATCTGTGGTGAACCACACCTTGCCGCCCATATATCGTTCCGTCAATAATTTGATGCTGTATGTGCCCAAGCCGCGCCCTTCCCCTTTGGTGGAAAATGAACGCTGGAAAATTTGCAGGCGGACATTTTTGGACATCGCAGTGGGATTGTGAACCCAGAACCGAACCCGCTCCCGCCGGTCGTCATCACAGCCGATGGTGATGGTTTCATCGTCAGAGACGGCTTCGAGCGCGTTTTTTATCATATTGCCCAGCACCCGCCCCAGCAATCGTTTATCGGTGATGAGCGCGGCATCTGCCGTGGTCTCCGACACGACAATCGTTTTCCCGTCCGCCACCGAGTGGGTAAGATACAGGCTCGCCATCTCCTGCACAAATTCACGGGTGTGGATGATGTTTTGCTGCAATGAAAGTTCATTCGCTTCCGCCGCCGCCAAATCACGCTGTGCCTGAATTTCGTCCACCAATTTCACCGCCACCCCGGCAATCAGGGTGTGCAAATCGGTCAATTCATCCGCCGACGCCGTATCGAGCAATTCTGAAATCCCCCGCAATACACCCGCCGTATTCAAAATATCGTGGAAGAAGATCCGTTCCAACACCCGCCGCCGTTTTTCATCGGCAATATCATGCACCGAAAAGATGGTGTAGCGAGTATCCTCAATGTCGGTGGGCGTTGTCCACACCCGCAAATCGAGCGCGTTGCCATTTTTCTGGATGATGCGACATTCCCGCACATCGTTTCCGCCTTTTTGGCTGGTGAGCATCGCCAACGCCGCGCCGCAGGTCTGGCAAAATTCGGTTGTGCCGCACCCGCCGAGCGTCTCGTCGGAGTGGATGCAATCCAACGCTTCGCCCACCCGCAAGCCAGCAATCTCATCGAAATTATCGCAATTAATCCACTCTTTCATATGCTCATTGGCAAAAACAATTTGACGCTCTTCGTTCAGTACCAAATAAACATCGGGAACCGCGTCCACAAAGGTGTCCAATCCCGTATGCTGTCCGAAAAACCATACTTGCGCCGCCAGCTTATCATCCGATGCGCGTTCCGCCGGTAAAAATTCTGTCCCATACGAGTTAATCGGATTGGCGGCAAGAAATGCCTGCAGGTCGTCCATACAACGCCTCCTTTTTGCGGCACGAATCAAAAACGCACCTATTGATGCCTATAATCGTTTCGGCAATTGCGGATGGAAACTTTAGCGATATTTACTCAACTTTTACAGCAAAACCAAATTGATTTTTCACGGTGGGTCTGGTACACTTTTGCCGCACAAATTTTTTGGAGGCTCAGATGGATTTTCCCCCGAACTTGCCGTACATCCTGCCCAAAACAAACGCCGATGAATGGCGCACGCTGAACAGTGCGATAATGGCATGCCGCGCCTGTCCGCGTCTGGTTGAATGGCGGGAACAGGTTGCCCGCGAAAAACGGCGGGCGTATCGTGATTGGGAATACTGGGGCAAACCCGTCCCCGGTTTTGGCGACCCGCAGGCGCGGTTGTTCATTGTGGGGCTGGCGCCGGGCGCGCACGGCTCCAATCGCACCGGGCAGATGTTCACCGGCGACAGTTCGGGGGTGACGCTGTTCGCCACGATGTACCGCGCGGGCTTCGCCAGCCAGCCCAACGCGCTCACCCGCGAAGACGGATTGCGCCTGCGCGATGCGTTCATCACCGCCATTGGGCGTTGCGCGCCGCCGCAAAACAAACCGACCCGCACGGAATTGAATGCCTGTCAACCGTTTTTGCGCCGTGAATGGGCACTAATGCCGCAGGTGCGGGTGGTGCTGGCGCTGGGGAAAATGGCATTCGATGATATGCTGCGGCTGTGGCGGGCGGATGGCTTCACGGTTCCGCGCCTGAAATTCGGGCACGGGGTGCAATACCCCATTGATTTGAATGGTCGGCGGGTGATATTGATGGCATCATACCATCCCAGCCGCCAAAACACCCAAACGGGACGGCTCACCCAACAGATGTTCGACGACGTTTTTTTTGCCGCGCGGGATGTCATCACCGGCGGTTGACACACAAAACGGCGAACCGGAATTCGGTTCGCCGTTGTTTTTTTGGGGGGAAAATTATTTTATCGCGTACACCACATCCAACTGCAAGCTGAACTCCAACTCGCCGGGGGAGACGGGACCCAAACCACCGCCGCCGGCTGCTTCCGCAAATTGGATGCCGGGGCTGGGGTAAAATCCACCGCCGGAATATTCGGTGATGGAGATGAGGTCGCCCAACTCAACGCCCGCCAGCTTCGCCAGCTCTTCCGCATTGGCGCGGGCATCGTCCATCGCCTCGGCGCGGGCTTGCGATTCCGCCGCCGTGTTATCGGACGAATAGAAATTGATGCCGTAAATGTTGTTCGCCCCCGCTTCAATTGCCGCATCCAGCACCGCGTCCAGCGTATCCAAATCGCGCACCGTCACCTGTAAATTGTTACCCACATGATATATCGCCCCATCCGATGACGGCTGTGCGGTATCCGGCATCGGTTCGGAAAACCCGCCGTAAGGGCGTTCCATCCACACATTGTATCCGTTGGTCTGCAAATCTTTTGCCGCCACACCTTCCGCCTGCAACGCCGACATAATGGCGTCCATCGCGGCGGCAGTCTTCGCGCTGGCTTCCTTCACCGTCGCGGCGGTGAATTCCACCCCGATGGATGTTTGGGCAATATCCGGTTTGATGTTCACCGTGCCGTTGCCGGTCACTTTGATGAAACGGGGGGAACTGCCGGCATCGGCGGGTTGAGCGTAAAGGGTGGGCGCGGCATTGCCCTGCGCCGTCGCCAGTCCATTCGCCTTGCCATACGTGAAATATATCGCGCCGAAAATCAGCAGCGCCGCCGCCAAAATACCGGTGATGAGCGTTTGTTTTTTCAAAATTTGCATATGTCTCTCCTTTTGTTTTTGTGGTTGGCGATGATTTTTCATCACCGCGAGTCTGCCATCATAACGACACCCGTTCCGAAAAAGTTCCACGAATTTTTCCCCCCAATCGAATGTTCAAAACCTCTCAAAAAAGTACTTGCAATATTCACGGAAACATATATAATTTTTATAATTATCCACAAAACCACATAAGTCAAAAGGAGGATGTTTTGAAAAAGCTATTGTTGTTATCGTTTGGGCTGTTGCTTGTGGTTGTCTTTGCCGCAGCCTGCGGAGGGAGTACCAGCGCTTCCGACACTAGCGATGCGGTTGCCGCCGGGAAAGCCCTGTTCATGCAACAGACCATCGGCACCAACCCCGGTTGTGCTTCCTGCCACTCATTGGAGCCCGACAAAGTTATTGTGGGACCATCTTTGGCTGCCATCGCCCCTGATGCCGCCGGGGAAGCAAAAGATGCGGGCATATCCACGGAAGAGATGCTCCGACAAATGATTACGGACCCCAACGCCGAAATTGCCGGGGGATTTCAACCCAATATTATGCCACAAGATTGGGGAACCCAACTCACGGAAACGCAACTCAACAATATCATCGCATTTCTGATGACGCTGAAATAACCGGTTCTGAGGGGAACCGAAAAAGAGGCAAACGACAAAAAACAGGCGCGAACCCAGCGATTCGCGCCTGTTTTTTTTGATGCCACGGATGTACCGTCAGCGCACCAGTTCCCACGCCAGATGCGCCACTTCCGAGGCGATGAGCTTTTCCCATGCCAGCCGCACCGCCGCCGGTGAGCCGGGGGTGGAAAAGATGACTTTGCCGCGATAGACGCCCGCTGTCGCCCGCGAAAGCATCGCCGCGCCGCCGATTTCGGCGAAACTGAGCATACGGAAAATTTCTCCGAAACCCGGCAATGTCTTTTCCAGCCGGGAACTGAGGGCATCGAAAGTGGTATCGCGCCGGGAGATGCCCGTTCCCCCGTTGAACAGGATGATTTCGGCATCTGAGCCCGCCAATTCATCCAACACTGCGACCACCTGCGCCGGTTCATCTTTGATGAGCCGGTACGCCGTTACGGTGTGTCCAGCGGCGGCAATCTGCGCGCGGAGATATTCGCCGTTCACGTCCGTTTCGGGGGTGCGGGTGTCGCTCACGGTGACAATGGCGAGCTTCACCGCCTCGTGTCCGGCGGCTTTGGCGTTGGCTTTGTGTTCATGGTGGGTGTGGGACATGGTTTCTCCTGTTTCAGGTTCAAGGGTGCAGGGTTTCAGGGTTGCAAGGTTGCAGAGTTACAAGGTCACAGAGTTGCAAATCTTCAATCTCCAATAACCAATCTCTCCAAAAACAAAACGTGATGGGAAAATCTGCTCCATCACGTTTTAACCAAATTCGAGTGTTTTGTCAATTGTGCCGGGTCATTCCACAGGATACCCCGCCGCACGCCACGCCTTCAGCCCACCCCGAACGCTGGTCACTTGGGTGAATCCGGCGTCGAGCAAAATATCACGCCCCTGCGCACTACGATTCCCCGACCGGCAGATGACCACGATTTCCCGGTCTTTGGGCAGTTCGTTCACCCGGCTCGCCAATTCATTCAACGGGATGAGGGTGGTGTTCGGGGCATGAAAATCGTTCCACTCCTCCGGCGTGCGCACATCCAGCACAAAAGTTCCCGCCTGATATTTCTGGTATGCCTCCTGCACGCTGATTTCCGCGGGCAGAGTCGGCGCGGCGGCAGATTGCCCTCCGCCATTGATGAGCGCCCATCCGCCCAACACCAGCACAACAACCGCCAACAAGCCAATCCACATCATATTTTGGTTTGATTTTTTAGCAGCCTGTTTCGACATCCGGCGCGTTTTCGCCATTTTTTCACCTCGATTGTAAAACGTATTGCGTATTGCGTAGATTCACGAAATACGTTTTACGCAATACACTCATTTAGATGCAATTTTCGGCAAAAGGTTACAAGAGCCGTGGGTGGATCGCGGTGGAGATTTCTTCCGCCAGCGCGCGCACCGCCGCAGTGGATTTCGCCATCCGCTTGACCAGCGCGCTGCCCACGATGACCCCGTCGGCGAATTGCGCCACTTGCCGCGCCTGTGTGCCATCCCCAATGCCGAAACCGACCGCGAGCGGGGTGTCGGTGGCGGCGCGCACCCGCGCCACAAACTGCGGCAGGGTGTCGGAAAGTTGATTGCGTGCGCCGGTCACGCCGGTGAGCGCCACCAAATAGATGAAGCCGCGCGCTTTTTCCGCCACCAGCGCGATGCGTTCCGGGGTGCTGGTGGGCGCGAGAAAATAGACCGGCGCCAGATTGTGCCGCGCACAGAGGGCATCCATTTCGCCCGCCTCTTCCGGCGGCAAATCCGGGATGATGAAACCGTCAATTTCGGCGCGCGCCGCGGCGGCAGTCAGGTTTTCCAACCCGAACGCCAGAAAGGGATTAAGATAGCCCATCAGCAGAAAGGGCACGGTGATGCCCTCGGCGCGGAGTTGCGCCGCCATTTGCAGACAGGTTTCCACGGTGATGCCGTTTTCCAGCGCGCGCTGGGTGGCGGCTTGAATGGTCGGACCATCGGCGAGGGGGTCGGAAAAGGGCACGCCGAGTTCGACCATATCCGCACCGGCGGCAACCACCGCCCGCACCGCGTCCAGCGACGCTTCGGGGGTGGGGTATCCCAGCGGGATGTAGGGCATAAACGCGGGTCGGCGGGCGAAGGTCGATTCAATGGCTTTGAGGGTCATAGGGGTCTCCGGTAATTCAAAATTAAAAAGGCAAAAGACAAAATTGGTTTCAGGTTTCAGGTTTCAGGTTTCAAGTCTCAAGTTTCAGGTTTTACGTTTTACGTTTTACGCATCACGTTTCACGCATCACGCAATGCCATCACCGTATCCAAATCTTTGTCACCGCGCCCGGAAAGGTTGACGATGATGAGGTCATTTTTCGACATTTTCGGGGCGCGGTTGATAACTTCAGCGACAGCGTGCGCCGATTCGAGGGCGGGGATGATGCCTTCCAGCCGCGAAAGGAGATGGAAGGCTTCCAGCGCCTCATCATCCGTGGCGATGGTGTATCCCGCCCGCTCGACATCCCGCAACAGCGCGTGCTGCGGTCCCACCGATGGGTAATCCAGCCCGGCGCTGACGGAATGAGTCTCCATAATCTGCCCGTCGGCGGTTTGGAGGACATACGAGCGCGTGCCGTGCAGCACGCCCACCCGCGCGCGGTCGGGGTCGGCGAAACGGGCGGCGTGCTTGCCGCTCTCAATGCCGAGTCCACCCGCTTCCACGCCCACCATCGCCACCGATTCATCGTCCAAAAACGCCTGAAACAGCCCGATGGCATTCGAGCCGCCCCCCACGCAGGCAATGAGCACATCGGGCAGGCGACCTTCCACCGCCAGAATTTGCCGCCGCGCTTCCCGCCCGATGACGCTCTGAAAATCGCGGACGATGGTGGGGTACGGGTGCGGTCCCAGCACCGAACCGAGCAGGTAATGAGTGGTGTCCACATTCGTCACCCAGTCGCGGATGGCTTCGTTGATGGCGTCTTTCAGCGTTTTACTGCCCGATTCCACCGGGCGCACTTCCGCACCGAGCAACTTCATACGGTAAACATTCGGCTGCTGGCGGGCAATATCGACCGTGCCCATATAGATGATGGCGTCCAGCCCCAGCAGCGCACAGGCGGTCGCCGTGCCGACACCGTGCTGCCCCGCGCCCGTTTCGGCGACGATGCGGCGTTTACCCATCCGCTGCGCCAGCAACGCCTGTCCCAGCGCATTGTTGATTTTGTGCGCGCCGGAATGGTTCAAATCTTCCCGTTTGAGATAGATTTTCGCCCCGCCGAGATGTTCGGTGAGCCGGCGGGCGAAGGTCAGCGGCGATTCGCGCCCGACGTATGTTTTCAGCAGCCGGTCGAATTCCGCCGTAAAATCGGGGTCGGCGATGGCGGCGGTGTACGCCGCTTCAAGTTCCGTCAGCGCGGGCATGAGCGTTTCCGGCACAAATTGCCCGCCATACTGCCCGAATTTTCCGTTCACCGCGTGGGTGATATTCATAAAAAACCTCCGGGTTCTCAAATGCAAAATTAAAAATGCAAAAGGTAAAATTTGTTCAAAGTTACAGGGTTGCAAAGTTGCAGGGTTACAGGGTTGCAGGGTTGCAGGGTTGCAGAGTGTAATCACGTTTCACGCATCACGTTTCACGCAATACAAATCTCCAATCTCACCTTCTCCCCTTCTCACCTGCTCACCTTCTCCCCCGCTCACTTCCTCACCTGCTCGATGAACACCCGCACCTTCGCCGGGTCTTTCTTCCCCCGCGATGATTCCACGCCACTGCTGACATCCACGCCGAGGGGGTGCACGGTGGCGATGGCATCCGCCACGTTTTGCGGGGTGAGTCCCCCCGCCAGCAGGATGGGGTATCGCCGGGCGAGTTGCGCCGCCATCTCCCAATCGGCGAGTCTGCCCGTGCCGCCGCGCTCGGTGGGATGGAAGGCGTCAAACAGCACAAATGGCGAGCGACGAATGACGAGCGACGAAATTTCCTCGGCTTCCGCGGGCGATGCCGGGTTGATGGCTTTGAAGGCTCGCCCGCCGAAAGACGCCACCATTTCCGGCGTTTCATCGCCGTGCAATTGGGCGAAATCCAACCCGCAGAAGTCCATAATTTCGCGGATTTCAGCAGCGGGGGCATTGACGAAAACGCCAACGAGTTTTGGTTTCAAGTTCCAAGTTTCAGGCTTCGGGTCAAATTGCATTTTCGCCCAACTTCGGACTTGAGACCTGAGACCGGAAACTATCTTTTGAACTTTCTCCGGCGGGACATACCGCGCGCTGGGGGGATAAAAGATGAATCCGAGCATATCCGCGCCCGCTTCGGCGGCGATGAGCGCATCTTCAATATTGGTGATACCGCATATCTTCACAAGCGTCATTCGTCACTCGTCATTCGTCACTCGTCATTCGTCATTCGTGAAACGTGATACGTGAAGCGTGATGGTGTGAAAAATCACGTATCACTCATCACGCTTCACGCCTTTACCCCCGCCAATTCTCTCACCTTCTCACCCACATCCCGTTGCCGCACAATCGCTTCGCCGACCAGCACCGCGTCGATGCCCGCCCCCGCGAGCCGTGCCACATCGGCCCGGCTGACGACTCCGCTTTCCCGCCCCCTCCCCCTATCCGCCGAGGTCACCGCGCCGCAACCACACCCGCATTCCAACACCCCACACAAATCCCACACACA
>CAZMXX010000107.1:0-10585 GCA_964570315.1 uncultured Anaerolineaceae bacterium
GTTGTACGTCTACCACGCTGACACCCTCCGCCACCGCGCCGCCCGGCTGAAATCTGCACTGGCGCGGCTGGACGCTCATCTCCATTTCAGCGTCAAAGCCAACAGCAACCTTTCCGTTTTGCGGATGATGCACCGGCTCGGCTTCGGGTTCGATGTGGTTTCCGGCGGCGAATTGGCGCGTTTGCAGGCGGCGAATATCCCCACGGACGAGGTCAGTTTCGCGGGGGTGGGGAAAACCGTCCCCGAAATTCGGCGGGCGCTGGCGGCGAATATTGACTATTTCACCGTCGAATCGGCGGGGGAATTGGCGCGGATTGCGGCGCTGGCGACGGAAATGAATCTGCCCGCTCGCGCCGTGTTGCGCCTCAACCCCAATGTGGATGCCCGCACCCACAAATATATCACCACCGGACACTCGAAAAACAAATTCGGGCTGGATATGGATACCGCGGCGACACTGTGGCGACAATTCGGCGACCATCCCGCGCTGACGCTCATCGGCGTGCACATGCACATCGGTTCGCAGGTGCGGCTGGTGGAACCGTATTTGCTGGCGGCGAAAAAGGTGCTCGCTTTCATCGCCGCGCGGCGGGATGAAGGTTTCGCGGTCGAGATGCTCGACTTTGGCGGCGGTTTCGGCATCGGATATGATGGCGGCGACGATTTTTCGCCCGAAATGCTGGCGGATGCCCTGCAACCCATGCTGGCGGGGCAGTCGTTGCGGGTGGTTTTCGAGCCGGGGCGCTGGTTGATTGCGCCCGCCGGTGTGTTGTTGATGACGGTGCAGTATGTGAAAAAAGCGGGTGAAAAAACTTTCGCGGTGGTGGACGCGGGGATGCACACGATGGTTCGTCCGGCGCTGTACGGCGGGGAACACCGGATTGTGCCGCTCAACTCGGCGGCGGATGCGCCCGCTATGGTGTGCGATGTGGTCGGTCCCATCTGCGAATCATCCGATTTTCTGGCGCAGAACCGCCCTCTGCCGCCCGTTCAACCCGCCGAGCTGCTGGCGCTGCTCGACGCGGGAGCGTATGGGATGGTGATGGCATCGAATTACAATTCGCACCCCCGTCCGGCGGAAGTGCTGCTGGATGGCGACCGCTACCGGCTGGTGCGCCGCCGCGAAACGATGGACGATCTTTTGGCGGCGGAACGGGCATATCTCGGCGGGGATGATTGACCCGCCCCCCTCATTTTTTCAGCATCCAACGAATTTGATAGGGCGAAAAGGGAATATTTGCGCCGGGGCACAACTCCCCGCAAAGAATATCCGTCCAGCCCCCCGCTGTTTCCGGTGCGCGGAAGATTTGCGGGCGCGCCGAGACATTATGCACGCACAGCACCCGCTCCGACGCATCGGGGGCGGTGCGCCACAGCGCAAAAAAGGCTTCGGGCGTGGGGAGGATTTCCTGCCCGCCGTGCGGGTGAAACGCGCGATGCGCCGCGCGGGCGCGCAACAGCTCCGTGTACCGCTGAAAAACCTGCGCCGCCACCGAATGTCGATTCTCCAGCGCCGCGTCCAGTTCCGCCCGCACCCATTTTTCGCGGTTGATGGTGCGCGCTCGTCCCGTTTCTTCCACGCCCACCAAATTATTGTGCGACCCCACCAAACTGTGAATGTAAATGCCCGGCACGCCCGCCAGCGCCAGCATCATCGCCTGAGAAACCATAAAACGGTTCACCTGAAGCGATTGCGGCTCATCGGCGGTTGGCGCGGAGAGGGCGTCAAAGAGGGTGATGTTCAGCTCGTAGGGGCTTTCCGTGCCGTCCGGGTTGGTTTTATAGCTGACCAATCCGCCGTGCGCCCGCGTTTTTTCCACTAGCGCCTCAATCTCCGCATCGGTCAGGATGCCTTTGGCGGGCATCACCCCGATGCCGTCATGCGAGGCGGTGAAATTGAAATAGGTGGTCTGATTGCCGGGCGTGACGAGCGTGTGCGCCCACTGTTGCAGGGCGGCGCTGTTGCCCGTGTGCAGGGTGTGCAGAATTAATGGCGGCAGCGGGAAATTGTAGACCATCTGGGCTTCGTTGGTGCCATCGCCAAAATAGCTGATATTTTCCGCGTGCGGCACATTCGTTTCGGTGATGAGGAGGACGTTGGGGGCAACCGCATCAAAAATGGTGCGGAAAAGCTGAACCACGCGGTGCGTTTGCGGCAGATGGATGCATGGCGTGCCTACTTCTTTCCACAAATATCCGATGGCATCCAGCCGGATGAACTCCGCGCCGTGTGCCGCATATGCCAGCAGCACATCCACAATATCCAGCAGCACGGCGGGATTTTCGTAATTGAGGTCTATTTGGTCGGCGCTGAAGGTTGTCCAGACATATTGTGTGCCGGTAGCGGCTTCAAACGGGGTGAGCAGGGGATGCGTGCGCGGGCGGGTCACGCTGTGGACATCGGTGGTGGGGGGCAGGGTGATGAAATAATCCCGAAAGGCGGGGTCGCCGTGCAGAAACGCCTGAAACCACTCGCTTTGCGCGGAAATGTGGTTGATGACCGCGTCAAACATCAAGCGGAAGCTTTCTCCCAGCGTGTGGATGTGTTCCCAACTGCCCATCGCGGGGTTGACCGCCAGATAATCCACCACCGAAAAACCATCATCGGATGAAAACGGAAAGAAGGGCAGCAGATGCACACTGCTGATGATGCCCTTCAGTCGTTGTGTCAGCACGGTTGCCAGTGTGTGCAGGGTCGCTTCGCCGGGGGCTTGGATTTGGTCGCCATAGGTGATGAGGATGGCGTCTTTTTCCGACAGCAATTCGGCGCGGGGCGTTGCCAGTTCGGGATGTTGCGCGGAAAAATCCGCCAGTTGGTGCTGCAACTGGGGAAAAACCGTGTCGGCGGCATCGCCGTACAGGGTGTGCAAATGGGCGCGCATCGTTTGAGCCAATTGTTGGGGCAGTGTGAATGGTTTGGGCATTGGTCGTGGAAATTATCCTTTTACCCCACCCGCCGAAAGTCCTTCCGAGAGATACCGTTGCAAGCCGAAGAAGAGGATGACGATGGGCAGGGTCATCACGGTGGATGCCGCCATCACCACTTCCATGCGTGGGCTGGGGTCGTTGAAAATGGTATTGATTTTTATCGGAATGGTGAACAGTTCGCGGCTGTTCAGGAAGACAAAAGCGTACAAAAATTCATTCCAAGCTATCATAAAGGTATAAATGCTGACGGAGACCAGCGCGGGGATAGCCAGCGGCAGCACGATGCGCCAGATGACCTCGAAGCGGTTGCACCCGTCAATCAGCGCGGCTTGCTCAATTTCGCCGGGGATGGTGCGGAAATAGTTGGAGAGCATGTACATCGCCACGGGCAGGGTTTGCGCCAGATAGGTCAGAATGAGGATGGATAGATTGTCTTGAATCTCGATGCCGGTCCAACGGCTCACTTGGGCAAGCATAGCAAAAAGTGGAATGATGAGCAAAACGCCGGGGAACAAATAAATCAGCAGGATACTGTTGAGCATGAAATTTTTGCCCCGGAAGCGCAACCGGACGATGGCATACGCGCCGAGCGTGGAGAGCATCACCGCCAGCGCGGCGGTCGGCACGGCGACTTTGGCGCTGTTCAGCACATTTCTGCCGAAATTCTGATAGCGGTCCCAGTTGGGGTTGAACAATTCCTGATAGGCGTCCAAGCGCCATTCGCTGGGAATCCAGACGGGCGCGCGTCCGGCAATCTCCGCGCCGGTTTTGAAAGACGAAGCGAACATCCAGTAAAACGGGAAGACCACCGAGGTGAGAAACACCAGCAATCCCGCCCAGAAGAAAAAGCGTCCCCACGTCATTCGGTGGGCAATATAATCTATAACCGACATTTTTTCGGTGCGAGCTGTCATGGTTCGTCTCTCCAAAAATTATTCTTCTTCGATGTTGCGCATCACAAAACCGATATAAAATACCATAAATACAACCAAAATCACCAGCAGTATCATTGAGGTTGCCGCCCCTTTGCCGAAATTGAACAGCCTGAAGCTGAATTCATAGGTCAGGATGGGCAGCACTTTTGTGCCGAATCCGCCGCCGGTGAGCAGGAAAATATCTTCAAATTTATTGAAAGTCCAGATGAGCCGCAGAAGGAATATCGCGCCCAGCACATAGCGCAGTTCCGGCAGGGTGATATACCGGAAGCGCGCCCACGATTTCGCGCCGTCCACCGCCGCCGCTTCGTACAAACTTTTGTCAATGGCTTGCAGACGGGCGAGGATCATCAGCATGGCGAAGGGGAAATAGCGCCACGCATCAAACAGGATGACCATCACCAGCGCCCACCCTCGCGTGGATAACAGCGCGATGGGCTGCTCAACCAGATTGGCGGACATCAGCAAATAGTTGATGACGCCGGACGGTTTCGGGTCAAGCATCCAGCGCCACACAAAGGCAACGCTGACGATGGGGGCGATGTAGGAGAACAGGAAGGTGGCTCGGAGTGCGCCTCGCCCTCTGAAGGGTTGGTTCAGCAGCATCGAAGCAATCAGCCCCAGCAGAACCGCCATCGTGGTGGCAACGAAGGAATAGACAATACTGGTGAGCGCCGCGCCCATATTGGTGATGTTGTGATATTTGAAGGCAAAATCGTTGAAAACTTTGGTGTAATTTGCAAAACCGACGTATGGCGCGTTGAAAACATCGTTCAGATTGCTCAACCCGACGTTGCGGAAACTAATCCAGATGCTGAAAATGGCGGGGAACAGCACCAGCCCAAACACAATGAGGGCAACGGGCGCGATGAGCAGCCACGCCAGACGCGCTTCTCGCGCTTGCATGGAGGTGAATTTTCGGACGCGGGATGTTGCGGTCATAGAACAATCCTTTCAAGGGGACGGTTGGGAATTCGAGATTGGGGATGAGGGTGACTGTTGACTAATCGCCAATCGCCAATTTCCAAACCGGGAGCAGAGACGCGCCCCGCTCCCGGTTTTCGGGTAAATTATTGTGCCTGACGTTCTGCCAGCAGCGTTTCCACCTGTTCTTGCAGGAAGGCTGCGGCTTCTTCGGGAGTCATGCTCCCTTCCAGCGCGATGGCGCTAATCACCTGCGGGATGAGCAGGCGTCCTTCAATGTCACCGATGACGGCGCGTTCGGTCGCGTCATAATCGGGGCGGAAGAGCCAGCGTTGCATGGAGTCGTAGCCATTGGCGATTTGTTCCAGCGTGGCGGGGTCGTAATTGGAGAAGTATTCGCTGCTGTTTTTCCAGCCGTCGACGGCGCTCTTCAGCACGGGGACTTTCCCGAAGGGAGCCAAGCCCAACACGTCCTGATATCCGCTGGTGAGGAAGTATTTCACCACGTCCTGCGCGGCGGGGTCAGCACCCTTCAGAATGCCGAGCGTGACCAACTGCCCGTAACTGGCGGAGCCGTTGGGTCCTTCCATCACCGGGGCAAAACCGGTGCGATTCGCCAAGTCCGGGGTGGCGAGTTGCGCTTTGCCGCCCCCTTCCAAGCCGGAGCCGTCAACCAAGTCGTCCATGATGTAGGTTGAATAGAACAGCATCGCGGATTGGTCGTATTCATACGTTTCCCGCGCCCCGCGCCAGTATTGCGGACCCGGCGTGGCGCAATCCTGCAAGCTGGTGTAGAAGCGCAGCGCTTCAATCATTTCCGGTGTGTTGAAAGTGACATTACCGTTTTCATCGAAGGGCCAGGCGTTGTTGGAAATGGCAACTTGTTCGAAGATTTGTTGCCCGTAATTCTGACCGGGGTCGGTGCCGAGCGTTATCCCGTAGAGGAAATTCTCGTTGCCGGGAATGGCTTCACAGGCGGCTTTGATGCTGTCCCAGGTGGTGGGCGCGGCTAACCCCAGTGAGTCGAAGAGGTCTTTCCGGTACCAGATTGCCTGAATCCAGCCGTCATACGGGACGGCGGCGTGCATACCGGTGGCGGGGTCAATCACCATGTTGAGCGGACCATCGCGGAAATCGTCCACGCCGATGCTGTTGATGACCGCTTCGGCGGCGTTTTCATCCAGAATGCCGTCCGCGGAAAATGCGGCGACGCGCTCAATGCCCATCCGCACGATGTCGGGGGTACGGTTGGCAGCCACGGCGATGGTCATCCGCTGGGAGATGCCGCCTTCTTCGATGGGGATGATGCGAACTTCAACATTGGGATTTTCTGCCATGTATGCGGCGGCGACTTTTTCATAAACTGCCACTCGTTCCGCTTCGTTGTCGGTTGTCCAGAATTCAACCAACTGTTTGTCGCCCACCTGAGGGTTCAGGTAATCTTCGGCAACTTGTTTGTCGGGGATGCACAATTTCTGCCCGACTTCAATTTCGTCGGGATTGACAATTTTGCTGTATGAATCATCACTTTGTGCTGCCAGATTGGTGGCGTCCACAATTGCCGGGTAGGCGAAGATACTGCCGAAATAGCGGTCAGCCAGCTTCGAGAGCCAGTCGTTGGCTTGCACGGTGTAATCATCGGCGCATGAGGGACCTTGTGCCGCCACGGGGAGGGTGAACAAGCCCAGCATGGCGATGATGGTGATGATGAGGATCAGTTTTTTAGACATTTCTCTTTCACTCCTTTTTGATTTTTCGGGTTTTTATGGATTACGGTTCAGGTTATTGCGGAATATCGGTTACTGCGTCACCTCCTTTTTTACGGTTCAGGCTCGACGCTCGAACAACAAGTGATGGTTGCAATAGGATAGGGGTTTCTGCCGGCGGTTCACCACGGATGGTGTCAATCAGCATTTCAGTCACCAGTGTGCCAATCTGATAAATCGGCTGGCGCACGGTTGTCAGCGGGGGATGGGTATTTTCAGCCCAGGGAATATCGTCAAATCCGGTGATGGCAATATCTTTGCCAACCGTCAGCCCTAAATTTTGTGCGGCGGTCAGCGCCCCAATCGCCATTAAATCGTTTCCGGCGACAATTGCCGTGGGCGGGTCAGCGCGGGTGAGCAGCGTGCGCGCCAGGTTTCTGCCGCTGCGTTGGGTCAAATCGCCCGTGACCATCAGCGATTCATCCAGCTCGACACCGTGTTCGCGCAAGGTTTTTCTGAAACCCTGCTGGCGATACCAGCCGAACATCAAATCATCGGGCGCGGCGATGAAACCGATGCGCCGGTGTCCGTTTTCCAGCAGGTGTTTGACCACCAACTGCATGCCCAGCTCGCTGTTTTCATCCACCAGGGGGAAATCGTTGTTGTTTTCAATGCGCCCAAAGACGGCGAACGGGTATTTGTGCTGTTTCAACAGCTCGATGCGGGGGTCATTGCGCCGGGTGCGGACGATGATGAAGCCATCCACGCGGCGGCTGCGGATATTGTTGAGGTAGGCGTCCAATTCATCGTCGCCGGGGGGGCGGGTTGCCACCAGCAAATCGTAGCCGCTTTTGGCGGCAGTATTGCCCACGCCCGCCAGAAACTCGCTGAAGAAAGGGTCGGAGAAGCGGGGACCATAGGTTGGCATAATGAAGCCAAGGGTGTCGGTGCGTTTTTGGCGCAATTGCTGGGCAAAACGGCTCGGCTGATAGCCCATTTCGGCGGCAACCTTTTTGATGAGCCGGCGCGTATCTTCGCTCACGTCATCATAATCGTTCAATGCGCGTGAAACAGTGGTAATAGAACGCCCGACTTTTTTGGCGACATCTTTGATGGTCACAGCCATATGAAACTCCGTTTCCAAAACGTTTTGGGTACGAATGTAGTATAAACCAAAACGTTTTGGGAGTCAAGACGATTATTGAATTTGGGTGTATTTCAATTTGAGGCGGGATTGAGGGAAATTTGTTGCAATACTCATCAATGCACCGCGGGCTTTCACCTCGAATTAAAATTCAAGGCTCAGAACTTAAGCCGACTTAAGTCGGCTTCGGCTTTCAGCCCGGAAATCCATTTTCGGGTGGTGGTGGTTCAAATTGACTGATGGAAATCATTTGCCCGTAGGGACAGAGCATTGCTCTGTCCCTACGCAAAACAAACACGGGTATTTGCCTTCGAGCCTTCGGGTACATTTTGTTTCATCAGTCAAAAATAACCACTACTTTTCGGGTTAAGTGTCTATCGGTAAAATCATTGTACGTTTGAGGAAAACAAAATCACGAATATCACAAATGCTCGAATGACTCAAATAAGCAATGAAAATTTGTGATATTCGTCAATTCGTTCCATTCGTGATTTGAGACACGTCACTATTTTCCGGATAGCCTCTAAAACAATATGCCCCCAAATTGAAACACGCCCTCGAATTTCTGTTGAATTGGCAAGGCGAATGTGATACAATAGAGGTGAAGAAACGCACAATTACATCGCAGATAATTGGACTGTATACAGGAGGTGACCGATGTTGAAGAAGATTCTGGTTACGCTTGATGGGTCTGAATTTTCTGAGCGTGCATTGCCGTACGCTGTGGAGTTGGCGGAGAAATTTTCTGCGGAATTGGAGATGATTTGGGTGTTGCAACCCGCCATCATCATGTCGGATTTTGGCGCCACCGCGTATGAAAATCTATTCTATCTGGAAGAAAAGGAAGCAACCACCTATTTGCGCGCCCGCCAGCGCGAACTTCAGGCAAAGGGATTGACGGTTCATTATAAATTGCTTCAGGGGACGGTCGCCGATGTCATCATCAATCAGGCAATTGCCGACAATGTTGACCTGATTGTGATGAGTACGCACGGGCGTTCCGGCTTCAGCCGTTGGATTTACGGCAGTGTGGCGACAAAAGTGTTGCAGCACGCACCGTGTCCGGTATTTTTGGTGCGTGTGCAACAGGGGGAAAAAGCGAAGGGAAAAACCGCCGACACTGAAAAGTCTGTGGCGGCGTGAAGTTACGCCGAAATATCGCCCGCATCCTCCTCAAACGGCAGAGCGGTGGTTGCCACCAGCGTTATCAGCATTAATGCTGTGGTAATCACCGCCGAGGTCATGCAATAAATGCACACGGCGAAAATCAGCCGCAATTCCACATAGGTCAGATAGATTGAAAACAGCACGCCGAACAGGGTGAGCGCCAGCATCAACCCGGTAGACCACGCCGCAATTTTGAGATTCTTGGCGCGTGCCCCCGCCCAAAAAGCGAGAATCGCCGCGTAATTAATCGCCCCCAGCACCCCCACCGGAATGCCGAACAGACGCGCGTACGGGCTGGCTTGTACCATATTGCAGTTGCCAATGGGTCCGCAGACCGCCGTGGCGCTGGTGGTTTCAATGTAGGTCAGGTACATTGAAATGGCGATGCCCACCACTGCCAGCACCGGCACCACCCAATGGCGAATGAGCCTCGTTGGCGTGGCTTCCCCCGCGAAAATATCCGCCACATCTTCCCAATAAGTTGCCAGCCGCCACACCGCAAAAGCGAGCGCAATCAGCATGCCCACCATCAGCACCCAGGCAATCCCCATACCAATGGGGTCATCGTTGGGTGGGTTGGCGGATGTTTTCGCCAACACCGGCACGGTCATCAGCAAAAATGCCATCGGGGCAATCACAAATCGCCGGTATGTTCGCATGGAAAATCCTCCACAAAAATTGAGATGAATGAAACCAATTGGGTGCATTGTATTCGATGCCGGTTGTTTTTAAAAAAATGCCAGTGAGATTTGAACGGATGGTTCGTTTCTCACCGGCTGTGTACTTTTGAAGAAAGTTATTTCCGATAGTCTCTCGCTTGGGGGTATTGCAAAACAGATGTTGAATTTACCGCGAAGCCGCTAAGGTCGCCAAGTAAAAAGGCAGGAAAACAAAAAAACTTGGTTTTCTTTGCGCCTTTGCGGTGCATTCTATCACAATGACAACTCGCAATACTCAACGGGGAGACCACCTTATTTCCAGCGGCGCAAAAATTCCACCAGCGTCCGCACCGGCGTTCCGGTTGCGCCTTTGGGGATATATTTGCGCGGGGTGTGATTGGGTCCCGGTTCGTAAAATTCCCCGCCCGCCATATCAATATGCCCCCACGGGTGTTCACCGATGAAGTGCTGCAAAAAGCGCGCCGCTGTGATGGACGAAGCGTGTTTGCCGCCGGTATTTTTCAGGTCGGCAATGGGACTCTTCAATTGGCGGTCATACGCGGGGTCGAGCGGCAACCGCCACACCGGTTCGCTCGCTTTTTCGGCGGCATCCTGCAACTGCTCGTGCAATTTGCCGTCATTGGCGAAGAGGGCGCTGGTGCGCGCGCCGAGCGCAAATATTTTCCCCCCGGTCAGGGTGGCGACATCAACCACCACGGCGGGGTTGAGGGTGGCGGCATAACAGAGCGCATCCGCCAAAATGAGCCGCCCTTCGGCATCCGTGCTGATGATTTCCACGCTGACGCCATTTTTGGCGACGAAAACATCGTTCGGTTTGTAGGCGGTGGCGCTGATGACATTCTCCACGGTGGGAACCAGCCCGATGACGCGCAGGGGGAGGTTCAGTTGCGCCACGGCGCGCATCGTGCCGATGACCGCCGCACCACCCGCCATGTCGCCGTGCATACCCGGCATGCCGAGGCGTGTTTTGATGGTATAGCCGCCCGTATCGAACGCCACCCCTTTGCCCACCAGTACCACCGGGGTGTCCGCATTGGGCGCATCGGCGGGATTGTGTTCCATGATGATGAATTTGGCGGGTTGGGTCGCCCCCTGTGTGAC
>CAZMXX010000108.1:0-8707 GCA_964570315.1 uncultured Anaerolineaceae bacterium
CGGTGGTGCTGTCCCCCAGCAATACCCCCACCGGCGTCAAAGCCATCGACCTCGGCTCGGATGGGGCGAAAGGGATGAGTCTCACCGTGCCGGGGCTGGGGTCGGCAAAGGTGATTGACCATGCCGCGCTCGACCGGGGCGAACAATTCTTGCACATGGATGGTCCGACCGTCTTTAAATTTGCCACCCGCATGATGCCCAAATCCACCCTGAAAGTGCTGGAAAATGCGGGCATGTCCGTGGATGATATTGATTTGCTCATTCCGCATCAGGCGAATGAACGGATTATTGATTTGGCAATTCGGCGATTGGGCATCCCCCGCGAAAAAGTGTTCGTCAACGTGCAGAAATACGGCAACACTTCCGCCGCGTCAATTCCGCTGGCGCTGATTGAAGCACTGGAAGAAGGGCGGCTCAAAGAAGGCGACCACATTTGCATGGCGAGTTTCGGCGCGGGTTTAACCTGGGCGAGCGCAGTGGTGCAATGGGGACAACCGCTCGGTGAAACGGCGGAGGTGGTGGACACCGATTTAGTGTGGGATATTGAAGCGCTGCGAAAACGGCTGGCGCGCACATCCACCAGCGTGCGGGTCAATACCCGGCGATTGCTGGAGGAAACATCCTACAAAGCCAGTTCGCTGATGGTGCCGCTCTATACATCGGTGGGACGGCGATTGCCCTGGACGAAAAAACACAGAAAATAATTGTCAACATGCAAAAAAGAGTGGCGCTCGCCACTCTTTTTTATTCCGCAGTCCTATTCCGATAAAATTGTTTCTGCGGTGCGCACTGTTTCCAATAGCACCTCATTGAAAAAACGGTTCAACCGACGATACAATTGGGGATTTGAAATATCAATATCCCCCGATTTCACATTCGCCTCAAACGTAGCTTCAATAATCGTATCGCGGAAAAAGTTGAAGGTCGCCACGGCTTCGCTCAAAGACATACCATGCTGCACGGAAAAATCGCCGTATGTGCGCCCGATTTCGCGGGCTTTCACCATCACCTGCTTGCCCGCCGCACCGGAAGCGTATTGCACGGTCAATTCCAGTAGCTTTTGCCCCACTTCGCGCATCATATCGCGCTGGTCGGTGGCAATTTCCATGTGCTCCCGTTTCACCGCCAATTCGGGTTGGTCTTCCGGCAGGGTTGAAATCGCCTGCCGGATTGCCGACCGCGCCGCAACCACCAGCCCGTCTTCCGGCGAACCTTGATTCATCTGCGCCACAAACCCCAGCAACTCGCCCCGCTTAAACCGCCGATGTCCGCCCGGCGTGCGATAGTGCGGCACGTATCCCTTTTCCGCCCAACTCCGCAGCGTCAGCGGATGCACGCCCAACAACTTTGCCGCGGCAGTGATTCCCAGCAACCCCTCTGAATTTCTCATGAATGCTACTTCCTTCAACGACATATGTCATATTTTTTGGTGACATATATCACTATTCAATTCAAGCATCTTGATTTAAAGTAGTTTTGTAAAAACGATTATACGATTTTAAGCCTTTTTTAATGTTTATACTATATGATTTTTATGGTTTCGTGCCACTTTCTCCTTAATTATACTGCAAGTTACATGGGAGAAAAAATCATCCACTCAGTTTTACACAGGATAACATCATGCATATTTTCTCAATCGGATTGAGCCATAAAACAGCGCCTGTTTCCCTCCGAGAGAAACTTTCGTTTTCACCTGCCACCCTGTGCGCCTTCCTCAGCCAATTGCAACAAACGCAATCGTCGCAAGATAACGGACACCATTCCGTCACCCGGGAGAGTGTTGCCATTTCAACCTGCAACCGGCTGGAATATTACGGATTGACCAACGACCCGCAGCAAGCCTTTCAGGAAATCACCTGCCGTTTAAGCCGAAATTTCAACCTGCCGCGGGAAGCGTTTGAATCACACCTGTATTTTTTGCAGGATGAAGACGCCATTGAACATTTGATGGAAGTGGCTTGCGGGCTGGATTCGCTGGTGCTGGGAGAAGCGCAAATTCTGGGGCAAGTTGCCAACGCGCGGCAATCGGCGCAGACGCACGGAACCATCGGCAAAATTTTGATGCGCCTGTTCGATATGGCAATCCACGCCGGAAAACGCGCCCGCACCGAAACGGGCATCGGCGTCAACCCCGCCTCGGTGAGTTCGGTGGCGGTGCATCTGGCGAAGGATCATCTGGGTGATTTGTCGGGAAAAACGGTGATGGTGCTCGGCGCGGGGGAAATGGGGATGCTCACGCTGGAAGCGGCAGCCGATTACGGCGCAACAAACTTCATCGTGGTGAATCGCACCCGCAAAAACGCCGAAGCCCGCGCCAAAGAATGGAACGCCCTGCCCTTGACCTTCGATGAAATTGACGAAGGTTTGCGCCAAGCCGATTTGCTCATCACCGCGACGGGCGCGCCGCACACCGTGGTTCATCCCCAAATTGTGGCGGATGCGATGGCACAGCGCCCCCATCGAATGCTGATAATTGTGGACATTGCCCTGCCGCGCGATGTGGATGATGAAGTGGCGGAAATTCCCGGCGTGCGTCTGTACAACCTCGACGATTTGCAGCACCAAGTGGAAGACAACATCAAAGCCCGCGAAATGGAAATCCCCAAAGTGAAAACCATCATCGCCGAGGAGATGGATGCATTTTTAAGCTGGTATCGGGCGCGAAATGTGGTGCCGACCATCGCCGCGTTCCGCCGCCAAATGGAAGCCATTCGCCAGCAGGAATTGGCGCGGGTGCTCAATCGCCTGCCGGAGTTGGACGACCACCAGCAAGCCCTCATCGCCGAGCTGGCGCACCGGCTCACCAACAAATTTTTGCACAACCCCACTGTGCGTTTGCGCGCAGAGGCAGCGCAAGGCAACGGCATCGAATATGCCCACGCCATCAACGAATTGTTCGCGCTGGAAACAAACCATCCCCAAAAAACCCACTAAACTTGCGGAACTTTTATTGTGAAAAAACAAGCCATCATTTTTGGAACACGAGGAAGTGCATTGGCGCGCTGGCAAACCAACATGGTCGCCGAAAAACTGCACGCCCATTTCCCCGCCCTGCACATCGAAAAAACCATTTTCACCACCCGCGGCGACAAAGAACTCTCCAAGCCGTTACCCGAAATCGGCGGCAAGGGACTCTTCACCGCCGAACTGGAAGCCGCCCTGCACAGCGGTGAAATTGACCTCGCCGTGCACAGCCTGAAAGACCTGCCCACCGAAAACCCCGCCGGGTTGACCCTGGGCGCGATTCTGCCCCGTGAAAACCCCGCCGACGTGCTGGTGAGCGGCAAAGGTTACACGCTGGAAACCCTGCCCCGAAACGCCACCGTCGGCACCAGCAGCCTGCGCCGGGCGGCGCAATTGCTGGCAAAACGCCCCGATTTGAACATCATCTCTCTGCGGGGCAATGTGGACACCCGCGTGAAAAAAGCACTGAACCCCGCCGGGCAATATGATGCCATCGTACTGGCGGCAGCCGGATTGAACCGCATGGACTTGGCGGCGCACATCACCCAGCAATTGCCCTTCAGCGTGATGCTCCCCGCGCCGGGACAGGGCGCGGTGGCGGTGCAATGCCGCGCCGCCGACCCCGCCACACAAGCATTGCTGGAAAAGATTCATCATCCCTCCACCGAACAAGCGGTGGTGGCGGAACGGGCATTTTTAGCCGGATTGGGCGGCGGATGCAGTGTGCCCGTCGGCGCGCTGGCAACCATTGCCGACGGGGTGATGACACTGGAAGGGATGGTCGC
Source organism: uncultured Anaerolineaceae bacterium (assembly GCA_964570315.1). Lineage (GTDB taxonomy): Bacteria > Chloroflexota > Anaerolineae > 4572-78 > 4572-78 > JANTHQ01. The sequence goes on from CAZMXX010000108.1 coordinate 3,750, forward strand.
CGCCGTGGATGGCGCGCGCATCATCCGCCTGACCCACACCGGGGCGGCAGAAAACGCCGCCGCACTCGGCGCGGAACTGGCAGCGATGGCACTGGCAAAAGGCGCAGCGGAGATTCTGGAGACGGTGCATGGCTAACGGGTTGCGCGGCAAACGGGTGCTCGTCACCCGCGCCGCAGGGCAAAACGCCAACTTCAGCGCACAACTGGCTGACGCCGGTGCCGTGCCGGTGGAATTTCCCACCATTCGGATTGTCCCGCCCGTTGATGCCGCCCCCCTGCGCGCCGCCATCGCCACCCTGAATTCATTCGATTGGGTGGTGCTGACCAGCGTCAACGGCGTGCGTTTTTTCCGGGACGCGCTGACCGCCGCCGGAAAATCGGTGGAAGATTTGAACACCCGCAAAATCGCGGTGGTGGGACCCGCCACCGCCGCCGAACTGGAGAAATTCGGGGCGCGAATTGACCACATCCCCCCGAAACACGTGGCGGAAAGTCTGGCGGAAACGCTGCCCGTCTCGGCGGGCGAGCGAGTGCTGTACCCCACCGCAAACATCGCCCGCGACGCGCTGGAACGCGGGTTGCGCCAACGGGGGGTGCAGGTGACGCGCGTGACGGCATATCGCACCGAAGCTGTCACCGACCCCCAAAACCTGCCGGAACTGCTCCCCACCGTGGACATGCTCACCTTCACCAGTGCCTCCACCGTGCGGAATTTCGCCGCACTGCTGCCTCCCGTCCCCCCCGCCGCCGCCATCGGCGACGCCGTGGTGGCATGCATCGGTCCCATCGCCGCCGATGCCGCGCGCTCGGTAGGGTTGCCGGTGCACATCGTGCCGGAAAAATACACCATCGCCGGGCTGGTTGCGGCAATGAAAAGCTATTTAGCAGGCGAGAAAGTGAGCGGGTGAAAAAGAAATGCACTTTCACACCTGCCCACTTTCTCGCTTTTTAAAAAATTGAGGAGAAATTATTAATGAAGACACTCATCCGTCAACCGCACGACAGCAAAAATGAACGTCCGTTCATGATTATTTGGGAAACCACCCAAGCCTGCGATTTAGCGTGCCGCCACTGCCGCGCCGAAGCGCAACCCCTGCTGCACCCCAATTCACTGACGACCGCCGAAGCGAAAACACTGCTCGACCAAGCCGCATCATTCGGCAAGCCGTCGCCCATCTTCATCTTCACCGGCGGCGACCCCTTCAAACGCCCCGACCTGTTCGAGCTGATACAATACGGCTCGGACATTGGGCTGGCGACGGCGGTCTCTCCGTCCGGCACGCCACTTTTGAACAAAGAAAATCTGCAAAAGGTGAAAGCCGCGGGCGCAAAAGCCATTTCACTGAGCATTGACGCCTCCACCGCCGAAACGCACGATGAGTTCCGGCAGGTTCCCGGCTCCTTCGACCTGACCGTCAACGGCTGGCGGGCGGCGCAGGACGTGCGGCTGAAGGTGCAAATCAACACCACCGTCACCCGTTACAACCTCACCGATTTGCCCAACATCTTCAAACTGGTGCAGGAAATGAGCGCGATGACTTGGACGCTCTTCTTTCTGGTTCCCACCGGACGCGGACAAGCCTCCGATGAAGTTTCGCCCGCCGAATATGAAGCCGTCATGCACTTTTTATATGACGTGTCGAAATATATCAGCGCCAAACCCACCGAGGGACATCATTACAAACGGGTCGTCCTGCAACGCAGCATCATCGAAGAAAAAGGCTTGCCGCTGGAAGATTACATCTCCCTGCACCCGGTATATTATCAACTAAAAGCCGAACTGGAGCGGATTGTGGCGGAAAAAGGGTTGAAACCGCGCGCCGCCATCCGCCGCACACCGATGCACATCAACGCGGGCAATGGATTTGTCTTCATCTCCCACCTCGGCGAAGTTTTCCCCAGCGGTTTTATGCCCGTGACCGGCGGTAGCGTGAAAGAAAAATCGCTGGTGGACATCTACCGCCACAGCGACCTGTTCCGCACCCTGCGCGACGCCGGTCAGCTCGAAGGGCGCTGCGGACTGTGCGAATTTGTTGGCGTGTGCGGCGGCTCGCGCTCACGGGCGTATGCCGTCACCGGGCGTCCCATGGCGGAAGAACCCTTCTGCACCTATGAGCCGGGCACATTCCCCTTTCAGGATGAACTGCAAGAGCGGTTAGTGGCAATGGCGCAGTGAGTGAAAATTGAAGATTAGTCATGCGTGAAACGTGAAAACGTGATGGCTGACCGCTATTTTTGCCTTTTGAATTTTTAATTTTGAATTGGAGTGAAACCCGCTTATGACCACCTATAACCTGCCTATCCGCCCGCGCCGACTGCGCCACTCTGCCGCGATGCGGCGCATGGTGCGCGAAATTCAACTCACCCCCGCCGATTTTATGTATCCCATTTTTGTGGTACACGGCGAAGGCGTGCGCCATCCCATTTCATCCATGCCGGGCATTGCCCAACTTTCGGTGGATGAAGCCGTGACGGAAGCCGGAAAAGCCGTCGCGCTGGGCGTGCCCGCCGTCATCCTGTTCGGCATCCCCGCCGAAAAAGACCCCGTCGGGTTGGAAAACTTCGCCGCCGACGGCATCGTTCAGCAAGCCACCCGCGCCATCAAACAGGCACACCCCGATTTGCTGGTGGCAACCGATGTCTGCCTGTGCGAATATACCAGCCACGGGCATTGCGGCATCGTGCGCGGCGAAGAAATTCTGAACGATGACACGCTGGAAATCTTGCAGCGCGTCGCCCTGTCGCACGCTCGCGCCGGCGCGGACATCGTCGCCCCCAGTGGGATGATGGACGGCATGGTGCGCGCCATCCGCCAGATTTTGGATGAACATAACTTCATCCACCTGCCCATTTTGAGCTATGCCGTGAAATACGCCAGCAGCTATTATGGTCCCTTCCGCGACGCCGCCGACGGTGCGCCCAAATTCGGCGACCGCAAAACGCACCAGATGGATTACGGCAACGTTCACGAAGCCATCCGCGAAGTGGCACTCGATTTGGCGGAAGGCGCGGATATGATTATGGTCAAACCCGCGCTGGCATATCTCGACATCATCCGCCAAACGCGCGAACTGTGCGATGTGCCGGTGGCGGCGTACAACGTCAGCGGGGAATATGCCATGGTCAAAGCCGCCGCCGAAAAAGGCTGGCTCGATGAAAAATCGGTGGTGCTGGAAACCCTCACCGCCATCAAACGCGCCGGGGCGGACATTATTTTGACGTACCACGCCCTCGACGCGGCACGCTGGCTTGGATAAAATGACAGGGTAGCAAGGTAGCAGGGTAGCAAAGTTGCAACTCTGCAACCCTGAAACCCTGAAACCTTGAAACCCTGAAACTTGAGACCCGGAACATACTATGAATACACGATTTCTCGATGCATGCCACCAACGCCCCACAGACGCCGTTCCCATTTGGATGATGCGGCAGGCGGGGCGATATATGTCCGAATATCGCGCCCTGCGCCAAAAATATTCCATTCTGGAAATGATAAAAACGCCGGAACTGGCGGTGGAAGTGACCCTGCAACCGGCAAACGCCTTCGACATTGATGCTGCCATCATCTTCGCCGATATTCTGCCGCCGCTGGAAGGGATGGGGCTGAAACTGACCTTTGAAAAGGGCGTCGGTCCCATCATCCACAACCCCATCCGCACCCCCGCCGACATCGCCGCGCTGACCCAACCCGACCCGCGCGAAAGTTTATCCTTCACCCTGAAAGCCATTGCGCTGACCCGGCAGGAATTGGCGGGGCGGATTCCACTCATCGGCTTTTCCGGCGCGCCGTTCACCCTGGCGAGCTACGCCATCGAAGGGGGTTCATCGCGCAATTACCTCATCGCCAAAAGCCTGATGTACGGCGAACCGCAAGCGTGGCACGCGCTGATGGAAAAATTGTCCGTGCTGGTGGGCGAATATCTGTTTGCCCAAGCAGAAGCGGGTGCGCAGGTCTTGCAGATGTTCGACAGTTGGGTGGGCGCACTTTCCCCCGCCGATTACCGCGAATATGTGCTGCCGCACTCCGCGCGCGCCATTGCCCGCGCCAAAGAAGCGGGTGTACCGGTCATCCATTTTGGCACCAACACCAGCGGGATGCTGCCGCTCATCAAAGAAGCCGGCGGTGATGTCATCGGCGTGGATTGGCGGATTGAGATGGCAGATGCGCGGAAAATCCTCGGCACGGATGTCGCCATGCAGGGCAACCTCGACCCGGTAACGCTCTTCGCGCCCTCGGATGTACTGAAAAGCCGCGCCGCCGTCATCATCGACCAGATGCGCGGACATCCGGGCTTCATCTTCAACCTGGGGCACGGACTGCACAAAGAAACCTCGCCCGAAAAAGTGGCGGAACTGGTGAATTTTGTACATGAATACTCTGTACGTAATGCGAAAAACGTATTACGCATTTCATAGAAATGCCCCCACGCAATACGCGATACGGAATAAGGAGCTGTTTTGAACCCGAAACCTGAAACCCAAAACCTAACGCCCGACGCCCTGCTCCTCCTTTCCTTCGGCGGTCCGGAAGGGCAAGATGAGGTCATTCCCTTTTTGAAAGGGATTGTGGGCAACCGTGTGCCGCCGGCGCGACTGGAAGCCATCGCCGCGCATTACCGCCTGTTTGGCGGCGTGAGTCCCATCAACGCCCAAAACCGCGCCCTGATTGCCGCGCTGGCAGACGATTTCGCCGCGCACGGGCTGGATTTGCCCATCTATTTCGGCAATCGGCATTGGAAGCCCTTTTTGAAAGATACCCTGCGCCGGATGATGGCGGACGGCGTGCAGCGGGCGGTGGTGTTCGTCACCGCCGCGTATGAATCATATGTGAGCTACCAACTTTATTTGGATGAACTCGCCCGCACCCAAACCGAAATCGGCGCGGAAGAGATACAGTTCACACCCTTGCCCGTCTTTTTCGACCAACCCGGCTTCATCGAACCGAACATTGAGCACGTGCG
>CAZMXX010000108.1:8807-10542 GCA_964570315.1 uncultured Anaerolineaceae bacterium
TGCCCGTCTTTTTCGACCAACCCGGCTTCATCGAACCGAACATTGAGCACGTGCGTGACGCGCTGGCGCAACTCCCCGCCGAGGCGCACATCGTTTTCACGGCGCACAGCATCCCCGTGGATATGGCGGAAAAAAGCCCCTACATGGCGCAACTGACCCACGTGGCGCAAACAATTGCCGGGGCGGTGGGCAGCGACAATTGGCGGCTGGTGTATCAGAGTCGCAGCGGCAATCCACGCCAGCCGTGGCTGGAACCGGACATCAACGACCATCTGGAAACGCTGGCGGAAAAAGGCGTGCAAAATGTGGTCATCGCGCCGATTGGCTTCATCTCCGACCACATGGAAGTGGTATACGACCTCGACACAGCGGCGAAGCAAAAAGCCGCCGCCCTGGGACTGACCGTCATCCGCGCCAAAACCATCGGCACACACCCGGCATTTGTGGCAATGATTCGGGAGATGATTAATCGTATTTCGTAAAACGTATTGCGTAATTTCACGAAATACGCAATACATTTGCAACCTTGAACCTGAAACCTAAAACACGGAACTGACATGACTCATATCGTAATCATCGGCGGGGGAATTGCCGGATTGGCAACCGCCCACTATCTGCAAAAATACGCACAGGAAAACAACGTCAAGCTCACTTATACTTTGGTAGAAAAAGACCCTAAATTCGGTGGGAAAATCGTCACCAGCGCGAGCGACGGTTTCATCATCGAAGGCGGTCCCGATTCGTTCATCAGCCAAAAGCCGTGGGCATACAAACTCGCCGTCGAGCTGGGGCTGAAAGAGCGGCTCATCGGCACAAATGACGACCGCCGGAAAACCTACGTCGTCCACAAAGGCAAGCTGCGCTCCCTGCCCGATGGGGTCATGCTCATCATCCCCACCCGTTTCATGCCCTTTGCGCTCTCGCCGCTCATTTCGCCGTTGGGCAAACTACGCATGGGCATGGATTTGTTCATCCCCCCGAAAAAAGACGATGCCGACGAAAGCCTGTCCGATTTCATCACCCGCCGGTTGGGGCGTGAAGCGCTGGACAAAATTGCCGAGCCGTTGATGGCGGGCATCTATGTCGCCGACCCCATGCGGTTGAGCCTAAAAAGCACCTTCCCCCGCTTCATTGCGATGGAGAAAAAATACGGCAGTCTCATCAAAGGGATGTTGAGCCAGATGAAGGCGCGGGCGCAGAACAGCAATTCCACCCCAAAATTGCCGCTGTTCATGACGTTGCGCGGCGGGCTGATGGAGCTGGTGAACGCGATTGTGGATAATCTGACCGGCGAGTTGATTTCCAGCGTGCGGGTGGATGGACTTTCCCGCGCGGAAGATGGACGCTACACGGTTGAGCTTTCAAACGGGTTGGTGCGGCAGGCGGATAAAGTGGTGATTGCCACCCCGGCGTACATCGCCGCCGATTTGCTGGAAGCCCATTCGGCGGCGCTGGCGACCGAACTGCGCCAAATTCGCTACCTTTCCACCGCCACGGTGTCGCTGGCGTTCAACCGCGCTGAAATCGAACACCCGCTCGACGGCTTCGGATTTGTCGTTCCCAAAAGCGAAGCCTGCAAATTGATGGCATGCACCTGGGTTTCCACCAAATTCAGCGGGCGCACTCCCGATGACCAAGTTTTGTTGCGTGTGTTCGTCGGCGGGTACAAACGGGAGGAACTGGTTGACCTGTCCGATGAGGAATTGGTGACGCTGGTGCGCGGCGAATTGCGGCG
>CAZMXX010000109.1:0-10515 GCA_964570315.1 uncultured Anaerolineaceae bacterium
TAATATGTTGCCGATTCGATGGGACCTTTGCCGTCAATCGGGTCGCCCACGGCAGTGACCGCCGGCTCAGGCAGAGCCGCGCCCACCGGCACGGACGCGATGCGCCCGGTGCCTTTCACAAGGTCGCCTTCTTGGATGTGGGTGTAGTCGCCCATAATCACCGCGCCGACCTGATCGGGGTCGAGGTTCAACGCCATGCCCGGCACGCCGCCGGGGAATTCGAGCAACTCGCTCATCATCACATCGTTCAAGCCGGAGATGCGAGCAATCCCATCCCCTACTTCCATAATGCGTCCGGTTTCAACGGTTTCCACCGGCGCTTCAAATGATTCTATCTGCTGCTTAAGTGCCGCAGTAATATCGTCTAAATTAAATCCCATATTCGCCTCCACAGTGGACGGGATAACGAGCCACACGCCCACCTAGCCCACGGATGGCATGAAAACAGTATCCGTGTGCGTGCGTGTCTATTTACGAAACTGATTTAAAGGTAGTTTCCACCGCATTCAATTTTGCAGCAACACTACCATCCAAAATCTTGTCGCCAACCTGAACTATAACGCCGCCGATAATCTTCGGGTCAACCTTGAAGCGCACGTCGAGATTATCACCGTATTTCGCCACAAGCTTTTCTCTGAAGGCTTGTTTTTCGTCATCGGATAACGCGACGGCGGTGGTGACAATCGTTTCCCGAATGTGAGCGGCTTGGGTCATCAGCGCCAACAGATGGTTTTTGATGTCATCCAGCAGATGCATGTTCCCGTCTTTGACGAGCGAGTAGAAGAAATTGCGGATGGATTCGGTTGTGTTCGCGGGTAGCACATCATCCAGTAATTTCTTCCGTTCGGCAAAGGGGAGCGCTTTGTCATCAAGCCGTGGACCCAAATCGGGGTTGGCAACAAGCGTGTCACGCATGGTATCCATTGCGGACAGCCATGGTTCCAAAGCCAGCTCAAAAATTGCTCTGGCAAAGCCCGTCACTAACGTCGTATTTCCGTGGCTCACAGTTAGTCTCCCATCTCTGCCAGGAATTGCCCGATTAACTCATGCTGTTTTTCTTCCGTCACGGTTTCACCAACCATTTTACGGGTCAGGTCAACGGTGAGCATAGCCATCTGGCGGCGAATTTCGGCTTGCGCCGCTTGGCGTTCCGCTTCAATTTCCGCACGAGCTTTGGCTTTGAGTTCTTCGGCTTCTTTGCGTGCCTCGGCGAGAATTTGTTCACGCATTTCCGCGGTGACCTGCGCAATCTTCGAGGCTTCTTCCTGCGATGCGCGGCGCGCTTTTTCCAGTTCTTCCCGATATTTGGCGCGTTCCTGCTCCGCCTCTGCCTTCACCTGTTCGGCGGCAGCCAGACCATCGGAAATTTCTTTCTTGCGTTTTTCCAGCATTTCCAAAATCGGCTTGTACGCAAACGCACGCAACGCCACAACCAATATCACAAAGTTTATTAAATAGGCTATAATGAGCTTTACATCAAATCCAAGTGCTGCCAAAACTCATTCCTCCTTTCTTGAAAGTGTAATTTGACCTACCAACCTAAATCACGAAGAGGAGGATTAGCCCAATAACCAAACCAAAGATTGCCAATGCTTCCGAGAACGCAATCCCCACGAACATATTAGCGGTGACTTGCCCACTCACGTCCGGGTTCCGCGCGATGGACTGCAACGCCCCACTCGCAACAATACCAATCCCAATACCAGGTCCAATTGCCCCTAAACCGACTGCCAATGCAGCGCCTAACAGTTTTGCAGCTTCCACATCCATTTTAGAATTTACCTCCTAAAAATTGAGTTTAATTGGAGTTACAATTTTATTTAACGCAAGCAAATTGCTTGTTGTTAACACTAATGCGCTTCCTCTTCATGCGCGTGCGGCGTCACTGCCAGCGTGTAGAACGCCACCGACAGAATGAAGAAGACGAACGCCTGAACCAAACCGACGAACACTTCCAAGCCCAACGACGGCAATGCCAAAGTCAACGGAACGAGGAAGGTGAGTACCACCAGCATCACTTCGCCGGCAAAGATATTCCCGAAAAGACGGAAAGTATACGCGATGATTTTGACAAACTCACTGAGGAACTCCAGCAAGCCGACCGCCGTTTCGATGAGTCCGAAGGCAACCTGCCCCATCATCCCCTTGAAGTCACGCTTGTTGCCGTGTTCATCGGGCTTAAAGGCTTTGGCAATGCCACTGAAGATGAAGAATTTCCCCACGAAACCACCGAAGCCCAATGCCGTGAACCCGAACACCCATGCGGTCACCTGAGTGAACAAAGCGAGCGTCAGGGTGTTGTTCAGGTCAGCGCTGGGGGAGCGGAAAATCGGCACCACGACTTCACCGGGTTCGCACCCCAGAATCAACGAGCCGCCGCCTTCGCCTTCTGCTGCGGCAACTTCCTGCCCCGCCACTTCGTGCGGTTCACAGAAGCCGAAGCCGCCCAAACCGGGGATCAAGCCGAACCAGTTTGAAAAAAGGACATAAAAAAAGATAGTGGTGGGTACAATGAAGAATTTCGCCGCCCATTTGGGACCGGAAACGCCTTCGGTGATATTGTACAGTTGCTCCACTATCCATTCGAGCAGGTTTTGCAACCCGGAAGGCACCATCTGCATGTCACGTGTTGCAAAGTATGCCATTGCAATCAACAAAATTACCACCACCCACGAGGTCAACAATGAGTTGGTAATCGGTAGTGGACCCAGGTACATATTGGGCAAATGTTCTGCGCTGACAGAAATCGGCGGCAGCTCGAACCTTAAGAACATCCCGCCAAGAACTACCAATACGACTATCCCCAATAAGTAAAGCAGGGTTTTCCCTTTCATATGTTCCGCTCCTCATCACCGTGATTTGAATTTTGCATTTGAGCTATTACACGGTACACCGCGTACAAAGAAAACGCCATTCCCACAATTGTCAAAATAAATACCGCCCACGGGGTCGTGCCCAATTTCCGGTCGATGAAAATCCCGCTGAGAATTCCACCTAAAATGGGACACATCATCATTGTCCCGAATTTTAACGTCAAACTATAACCAATAGCAAAATGCCGAAATTGTTTGTTCAAGACCCGCTACTTTTATTCTTGTTGGTGCTACTCGCCATCGGGTGGCATCAATGTGCAAATGGCAGTCAAAGCTTGAGCGATAATACAATAATCATTATGATTTGTCCAATTGCGCCACAAGTTTTTTTTGCGACTCGTTTACGTGATGCATGTCACAAGAATGGTATGCGCCTCAAGTTAAATCGGCATAAAACGGGCATTAAGGTTAAATAAAAAAATTCACAGTTATGGTTTGAACATCACAAAGATGTATTCGTGCTTGAAGATGTAATATCCCCCCGCCAATGCGCGATACCGCCACAAATTGGCGTCCCGCCCTTTTCCCTTTTCATTGCCCTGAATATCCTTCACGATGATGGCTTTGGTTTTAAACCCGACCCGCCGCATCCGTTCCATGCACCAGAAGCCCAGCGGCTGGAGTTCACCCCCGGCATATTTGTCGCCGATGATGAGCGCGGCGAAGCGTCCCGGCGCGAGCAGTTCATACCCGTGGCGGGCAACCGCCTCAAAGGCGTCCAGAAATTCCGCCGTGGTGGGGGCGTTGGAAAGGTCATTCGGCTGGTCGGAAAATTTGATGATGTCGGCATATGGCGGATGGAGCATCAGAAAATGCGCCTGTTCGCTCCCCAGCGATTGCAGTGCCGCCCGCACGGCATCCGCCGTTGATTCCGCGCCGCTGTCGCCGGCAATGAGCCGGACGCGCGCCCGCGCCTCAACGGGGATTTTTTCGCGCACATAATCCACCAATTCGGGTTTCAGTTCCACGCCCACACATTTTCGCCCCAGATTTACCGCTTCCAACGCCGATGTCCCCGACCCCAAAAACAGGTCGAGCACGATTTCATCCTTTTTGGTGTAGCGGGTGAATAGTTGGGTGGCAATTTGGGGAATGTAATTGCCATGATAATCGAGCCGGTGTCCGCCGGCTTTGGCGCGGGCGGGGAAAAGCCAGAGGGAATCGGTGAAGATGTGGTCGTATGTTCGCCACCGGGTCAAATCAATGTCGCTGTAACGGGGTGTTTTCGGGGGTTTGCGGTCGGTATTGTCCATAGCCCCATTATAATTAATTTTTGCCATTCACGCACAATCGGGGATGATTTTTGCGCACAAAAAAGGCGGTGAGTTGCGCTCACCGCCCGTAGACACCTCAACCGGCTAAAATTCCAGTTTGACGTTGGGAAAGAGGATCATTTCTTCCGCCCGCCGTTGTTCGTCATCCAGAAAATTGTTCAATGCCACCAGAATGGGTTTTAAAGGTTGATTGTTCTGCGCGGCGGCAACATCCAGCGGCACGGAATTATCCACCGTACAACTGGAACAACCGCCGATATGGAATGCGGCGAGCAGTTCCACCGCTTTGGGGTTGAGCTGGGTGATGGCTTCAATGGTCATATCGCCGGTGACATGCGCCTCCCCGCGCAGCGACAATATTTCATATTTCAGCCCGGCAATTTCGTTATTCATCGCCTGCATCGCCTCATCCAGCTCGCGGCGCAGGGTGAACACCCGGCTATTCACCTGCCCGATGCGCTCTTTCAATGCTGCACTTTTTCGATGCGTGCGCCACGCGAACCACAGCGCAAACAGCGCGATACCCAACGTCACATATACCATAGCTTCCTCCATAAAAGTAAAATAGTCCGCAATGCGCTCTCAAACGCATAACATTCCCGCATCGGAATGTGTATGTGAATTGAGAACCACTACGGACTAAAATAGGTACAACTGCTGTGTGTTACTCAGCCGCGTCGTCTTTTTGTGCTTTTGCGGCGGCAGCGGCTTTTTTCGTCGCCAAACGTTTCGCTTTCTCTTCCGCTTTGCGTTTCTTCTCTTCTGCCTCTCGCCGACGCTGTTCCGCTTTTTGAGCGTACTGCGTCGGGCGGATGGATTGGTAATAGCTGGCGGGTTTCATCAGCCGAACGATGTCATGCACGTGCCCGGATTCGCGTTCATAATCCGCCAGGGCGTATTCGTGATCCATGATGATGGAATCGAAGGGGCAGAATTCGGCGCAATAGCCGCAATTCATGCACATATCAATGTCAATGTAAAATTGCTTCGATTTTGAGCGCGGCTTGCCATTTTCGTCGGTGTCGCGCACAATCCAAATGCACTGCGCCGGGCACACCTTTGAGCAGATACCGCAACTGGTGCAACGCGCTTCCTCAATTTGGGTGGCGACATCATCGCCTTCATAATCTGTGACCAGAAAGGGCAGAAACCGGAAATTTTCGGGCAGGGTCGGTTTTTCTTCCGGGTATTGGACGGTGTAGATGCCTTTGCTGCCGGGCGCCATCCGGTAATCTGCCAGAGAGAGGGTGGCACGTTTGGGATAATATTTCAGGTCTTCGATGTAGGTTTCAAAAAAATGTTTCAGGGTAACTGATAAACCTTTTACAACACCCAGTCCAAACATTAGCGGTCAACCTCCCCAAGAACAATATCGTGTGCGCCGAGAATGACGATAGCATCGGCGACTTTTCCATTGCGACACATTTCCGGCAGCGAGGTCAGGTTCACATACGATGACGAGCGCACCCGATAACGCCAGGGGGTGCCGGAACCGTTGCTGACGGCATAGAATCCGAGTTCGCCTTTGGGGCTTTCCACCCGGCTGTAAGCTTCGCCGGCGGGCACGCGGGTGATGTAACCCCCTTTGCCGCCCATAATTTCGCCCGGTTCAATCTGCGCCAATGCCTGTTCCAGAATGCGCAAGCTCTGGCGCGTTTCCAATACGCGAATCAGGTAGCGGTCGTACACATCGCTGTTGTGCAAAACGGGGATGTCGAAGTTGAAACGGTCGTAAATGCTGTACGGTTCGGCTTTGCGGATGTCGTAATTGACGCCGCCCGCTCGCAATTGAGGACCGGTCACACCGTATGCCACCAATTTTTCGGGGGAGAGATAGCCCACATCTTTGGTGCGCGCCAGCAGAATTTCGTTGTTGCTGATTAAATCTTCCAGTTCATCCAGCGTGCGGGGCAACGTATCTTTCACGTGAAAGCGCGCTTTGTCAAGCCATTCTTCGCTCACATCGTTTGCCACGCCGCCGAAGCGCATGTAATTGTACATCATCCGCGAGCCGGAAACTTCTTCAAACAGGTCTAAAATGCGTTCCCGCGCTTTGATGGCGTACAGCGCCGGGGTGAAAAATGCGCCGAGGTCGTTCAACAGGAAGCCGATGAGCCACAGGTGGCTGACCGCCCGGTTCAGTTCCGACATAATGACGCGAATGTATTCCGCGCGTTCCGGGACTTGCGTGCCGGTCATCTTTTCAACCAGCATGGCGTACCCGTGATTGTTTATCATTGAGGTGATGTAATCGAGCCGGTCAGTGAAGGGCATATTCATCAGCCAGCCGTTGCGCTCGCCGATTTTTTCGTGGTTGCGATGCAGATAGCCCAGCACCGGCTCCAAATCCACCACGTTTTCACCTTCCAGCGTGACCACCATTCGGAACACCCCGTGGGTGCTGGGGTGCTGCGGTCCCATATTCACTTTGATGCGGTCGGTGCGCATACCGGCAATATTTTCCACGCCTTTGAGTTGGATTTCTTCCAGCTTTTCAGCGGTGGGTTCCCACGTGTCGGGGTCAAAATCATCAGGATAATAGACATTCTTTTTGTAGGGGTTTTTGAATTCGATGTGCTCGTGCTCGCCGAGGGGCCAGCGGTTGGTGAAAGGCTTGACATCTTCTTCAAAATACGGCTCTTTGAAATCCTTCCGCATCGGGTGTCCACGGAAGCCTTCCCACATTAAAATGCGTTTCAGACGCGGATGCCCTTCAAATTTGATGCCGAAGAGGTCGTACACTTCCCGTTCCTGCAAATCGGCGCTCTGCCACACATTAATCAGCGATGGCAGCGTGGGATTTTCATCATCGGCGGGACGGGCTTTCAGCACCACAGGTCCGCCCCAATGCTGGATGGAATACAGGTGATAGACCACCTCGAAGCGGGGTTCACGCCCCAGATAATCCACGCCGGTGACGTTGGAAAGATAGCTGTATTCCAAGCCTTCCGTGTCGCGCAGATATTCCGCCACGGCAATCAGATGTTCCGGCTGAACCACCAGCGTCTCCGCTTCGGGAGTCACTGCGTCGGGCGCGATGGCTTCATTGAGCCGGTCTGCCAACGCCTGCGCTTCGGGGGTCGGGGTGGTGTCCCATTTGGGGAGTTTCGGCGGTTTCGGCGCGCGTTTCGGTTTTTTCTTCGGCGCGTCGGCGGCGGGTTCTTCTTCCACCACAGGTTGTTCGGCGGCGTGTTTCCGCTTTTGCAATTCCTGCTTGATGAGCGGGACGTCGCGCGGGTCGAAAATGTCGGGACCCAGCAACGGCACGGGAATAACCTCAGAGGGGATATCTTTATTGTACCACGGCACGGTTTTGATGGATTGCCGCTTCATTTTCTCCTGAAGCGCCACAAATCCCTGCACCAGCGAATAGGGGGTCGGCGGGCAACCGGGGATGTAAACATCCACCGGCAGGTATTTATCAATACCGGAAACGACGTTGTACCCTTCTTTAAAGGGACCGCCGCCGGAAGCGCACGCCCCCATCGCAATCACGTAACGGGGTTCGGGCATTTGGTTGTACAGCCGCACAATGTTGGGAATCATTTTCTTGGTGACTGTACCGGATACAATCATCAAGTCAGCCTGTCGGGGCGAGGCGCGCATCAGCCCCCAGCCGAAGCGTTCAATGTCCAAGCGGGATGATGCCGCGCAAATCATTTCGATGGCACAGCACGCCAATCCGAACATCATGGGCCAGGTGGAATACATCCGCCCCCAATTGTAAATGGCATCCAGCGTGGTGATGAAAACGTTCTGTTTCAGCTCTTCCGGTACTTCAATCGTGTTGTCCAATGCTGGTGGAGATTCTGTCGTCATCTCAACGTCACCTTTGATACTGTTCAGAATATGAAAATTTGATAAACTCTTGGCTGCAAGGGGCAAATGATAGCCCTGTTAACAGCGTCACAATCTTACCACTGCCAAAAACCTTTGTCAAAAGGTCGTTTCAAGTCTGATGTCCGGTAATTATCCCAATTTTTACAATTTTTATCAAATATTTGACTCAACAATGGGTTTCTGTTACTATCCACTTCAGATTTTGTGACATTTTCCACCAAAGGGTAAAAAAATGCAGGTTACACGTCAAAAAATAATTGATATGCTCCGTGCACACGGACAAGCCACCGTCGATGAATTGGCAACCGAAGTTTCACTCACCCCGATGGCAGTGCGTCATCACCTGAATGTGCTGCAAGCCGACGGACTGGTGCTGATTTTGCGCACCAAACAGCGGCATCGCCCCGGACGCCCGATTCAGGTGTACGGATTGACCAACAAAGCTCGCAAACTGTATCCCCAGCAATATTTGCAGCTGACGGATTTGCTGGTGGAAGAGATGACCGAAAGAATCGGGCAGGAAGCAGTTGATGATGTCTTCAAAGGCATCGCCGACCGGCTGGTGGCGGAAGTCCCCCCACTCGCCGAGGACGCTCCCCTTGCCGCCCGGTTTGAAACACTGGTGACCTTCCTGAAGGAAAAGGGCTTCGTTGCGGAATGGACGCTGGAAAACGGCGAATACACCCTCTGCCATTACGATTGCCCGTACCGCCAGTTTGCGCAAAACCACAACACGGTCTGTATGCTCGATGAACGTCTCATCACGGCGATTATCGGCAGCGCGCCGATTCGTCAGCTTTCCATCGCGCAGCATCAGGAATTGTGCAAATACGTCTTTCCGAATCTGACGCCCCCCGACAAAATTTCTCCCGCCGTATAAATATCGCCTTCGCTTCACGGAGATTTTTGTTGCAAACCGCTATGAGTTTTAGACACACCGCATTTTTTGAGGTAAAATCTCTCCACTAACTCTTGAATATTGAGCGTGCACCTATGAAAGATTCCTACAGCAGAGAAATTAACTATCTTCGCCTCTCACTCACCGACCGCTGCAACTTGCGCTGTGTGTATTGTATGCCCATGCGGGGGCTTTCTTTTGTGCCCAACGACGAATTGCTCTCCCCCGCGGAAATTGAAGCGGTGGTGCGCGCCGCCACCGAAACCGGCTTCAAAAAAGTCCGGCTCACCGGCGGCGAACCCACCCTGCGCCGCGACATTCTGGAAATCATCTCCCGCATCCGCGCCATCCCCGAAATTGAAGAAATTGCGATGACCACCAACGGCTACCGGCTGAAAACACTGGCAAAACCGCTGGTGAAAGCGGGACTCGACCGGGTGAACATCCACGTGGATGCCATCAACCACAAGCAACTCCTGAAAACCATGCGGCTGGCAAAGGAAACAAAAGTGTGGGAAGCCATCTCCGCCGCCGAAGACGCGGGATTGCTCCCCATCAAACTGAATGTGGTGGTCACCCGCGGTTTCAACGACAGCGACGTTGCCGCAATGGCGAAATTGACCGTCGATAACCCGTGGCATGTCCGCTATATCGAATTGATGCCCCTGGGCACACCCGCCGGCATCGCGCTGGAGAATTTCGTATCGTCTGCAGAAACCATCCGACTGATTGAAGAAGAATTGGGCGGCATCTTCCCGTTGAACGGCGGCGAATTGGACGGCGAAGCGCGGCTGTACCGCATCCCCGGCGCAAAAGGCACGCTGGGCTTCATCAGCCCCATCAGCAACCCCTATTGCGGCGATTGCAACCGGATGCGGGTCACGGCAGACGGGCGCATCCGGCTTTGCCTGCTGAAAGACGACGAAATCAACTTCCGCAACACCCTGCGCGGCGGCGGCACACACGCCGATTTGGTTGCCCTGTTTGAAAAAGCCGTGCGCAACAAACCGTGGGGCAATGATTTGGAAGACGGTATCTTCCCGCAAATCCGCACGATGAGCCAAATTGGCGGGTAGGTGTCGGTTTTTGGTTTATAGTTATCGGTTTTCAGCTTTCAGGAAAGGAATTTTCAATTGAAAACAGCGTTCCCCCCTTTGAATCTGAATGATTGGCAGCCCACCCGCGACACGCTGCACACGTTCAGCCGGGTGCTGGGCAAAATTCGGGGAGCGCTCACACCGCCCCATCCACACTGGTGGCACGTCAGTTTGCGCGTGGATGACACCGGCTTGACCACCACCCCCATCCCCACCGACACCGGCAACCACTTCACCCTGCAATTGAACCTCGTCTCGCATACCCTGGTTTTCACCCCACCCGCCGGAAACACTATCGAATTGTCGCTGGAAAATCAATCGTCGCAAAGTTTTTTACACTGGATTTTAGACCGGCTCGACAGCTTCGGCATTGAACCGGAAATTGACCCAACCCCCTTCGATGATGCCGCGCCCCTGCCGTATGACCCCGCGCACGCCGAAACATTCTTCCGCGCGATTCACCGCATCAACAAAATATTTGTTGAATTCAGGAACAGCCTTTCCGGCGAAACCAGCCCCGTGCAATTGTGGTC
>CAZMXX010000110.1:0-10508 GCA_964570315.1 uncultured Anaerolineaceae bacterium
GGCGTGAATGTCGGATAGAGCGTCGCGGTGGGCGCGGGCGTGAATGTTTGCGTCGGCGTGGGCGTCAACGTGGGGGTGGCGGTCATGGTTGGGGTTGCCGTCGGGATGGGGGTGATGGTGGGCGTCGGCGTGGGCACAGCCGGAACGGGCGCCGGCGTCACCGGCACGGAGCCGATGGGAATCTGCAAAATTTGTCCGGGCACAATATAATTCGGATTCGGCAAACGGTTATAATCGGCGATGATGTGCGGGAACGTGCCGAAACGGGCGGCGATGGCGGTCAGCGTATCGCCCGCCTGCACCACATAGCCCATCACCACCGGCGTGGCGGTCACAGCGGGCAATACCGGCGCGAGCGTCGCCGTCACCGGCGGCACGGTCGCGGTCTCGGTGGGCGTAACCGTCAGCGACGGCGTGACGACAGCCGTCACGGTGAGGGTGGCAACAACGGTCGGATTCAGCACCACTGCGGTGGGGTTTTCCAGCGTCGGTTTTTCTTTCCCCGTGCCGTCTTTATTCGAGGTCGCGGTGTCGTTTTTCGCCGCCACATCGGCGGTGGCGGTCGCTTCCACCGCTCGCGCGGTCAGCGTTGCCGCCCGGCTGGGGGGAATCACCACAAAGGTGCATCCCGTGCCGAACAAAAGTAAAATCAAAAATAATCCCGCTATGCTGATGGATGTTGCCGAAATGTGTCGTTTCATCAGTCCCGTTTCTTTTGTTTCCCCAAAATCGTTTGAATGGATGACAGCATCGCGCCGCTGTCGGTTTTTTGCGCCGCCTTCACGGCACGCAAGTTTTCCGTCTTCACGGCATCGTACAATTCCTGCCGCAGGATGGATATATCCGCCGGCGCATCAATGCCGATTTTCACCCGCTCCCCTTCCACCGCTAAAATGGTGACGATGATATCTTCGCCGATGATGATGCTTTCGTTGACTTTGCGTCCCAGTACCAGCATCATTCCCCCCCTTCTGCGGTCTCTGAACCGGCAAGAGGATAGCGAGGGTTGTAGTTTGAGTTGGCTTGCACCACCTGCTTGCCCAATTGTTTCTCCCAATTGATGATGACCGGACCGAGCATGTTCACCGTCACAAAAAACGGCTCATCCTGCACCGAAAGGATGCAGTACACATCCAAATCATCCGGGATTTTCCCCCGATAATCGCGCGGATAATCCAGCGTTTTCGCGTCCACATCGGAGATGGCAATTTTGTACCCCGTATCTATCAACCGGGGATCCATCAGAATCAATGACAGCCGGTCATCCTGCAACGATTGCAACAGCCGCAAATCACCCGCTTCCGGATGTGAAATAAGCGAGAAGTCCTTCCAGTTTTCCAGACCAATCAACCCGTTCGGGAAGTGGATGGGCGGACTTTCATCTCCCAGCAGATGGCTCAAATCAGCCTCATTTGTCATAATGCACCTTTCTTTTCTCGCACCGATTCCAATATTCCATTTTCAGCAATTACACTGTATCACAATCACCAAAATTTTTGCATAAAATTGGTGTGAAGGTAGGGTAAAGACAGAGTAAATTTTTTGAAAAAAGAAATGCCGAAGCACGCTCCGGCATCTTAAACTCATTCACAGCACAGCTTTTATCATCCATCAATGAAACGGCGGCTTGGGCGTGCTATTTTTTACCGCAGATAATCCAACAGCGATACATTGATGACCCGGGCATTCACTGAAAGTGCCGTGCGATAGACAAATTCCTGCTGCTGCAAATCCGATACCACCTGCGCCATATCCGCGTCTTCCGCGTTGGAAAGGAGCGATTTCAGCCCGGTTTGCCCCGCCTGCACCCGCTCGGCGGTGGTCTCCAAACGGCGCAATTTTGTGCCGATGTCCGCCTGAAAATCGAGGGTCTGGTTCATCAGCGTCTTCAAATCCGCGCCCGCTGCCGAAACCGCGGTGGTGGAAAACGACGACGATTTCAGACTGTCGCGCAACTGGATGAGCTTGTCGAAAATCTGCCCCATCAACGGATTGCCGGGAATGTTGATGGCGATATTCGTGCCCGGTTCCGCCTCGCGGAGCATCGTGCCGTTGTCGCCCAAATAGGTCACCGATGTGGTCTCGCCGGCAGTTTGATTCGCCTGAAAAGGACGGGTGTTGATTTGGAAACCGGCGAAGAGATAATGGTCACCCTGCCGAGCGTTGCCGATGGCGATTGCCTGATCCAAAATGCCGTTGACTTCCGTCGCCAGCGATTGCCGCTCCGGCGCGCCGAGCGTGTCATTCGCGCCCGTCAACGCCAGCGATTGCGCCCGCGTCAGAACGCCCACCATATCGTTCAGCGCCTTGTCGGTGGCATTCAACCAATCTTGGCTCAACGCCACATTCCGCAAAATCGATTCCCCCGCCTTAATACGCGACCGAAAACCGAGCGATTGTTCCACCGCAAACGGGTCATCCTGCGGACGGCTCACCCGTTTGCCGGTCACTGCCTGCCGTTGGGTCTTCGAGAGGCGCAGCAAATTTGTCTGCATCCCGTCCACTGCCATTTTGTGAATCATATTTTGTGTGATGCGCATATCGTCACTCCGTTTCCATCATCAAAAATTAGCGTCCAACCAAGCCCATCCCGTTGATAACCCTATCGAGCATTTCGTCCACAGTGGTCATCACCCGTGCCGCCGCCTGATATGAGCGTTGATACTCAATCAGATTCACCGATTCTTCATCGAGCGATACGCCCGCAATTTGTTCCTGCCGGGTCTCCAGATGCTGCGCCAGCAATTGATGGTTCTGCGTCATAATATCGGCTTGCTGGGCGTCCTGCCCCAAATTGCCGATAACCGAACGGTAGAAGTCGCTCACTTTGGTTGTGCCGCCGTTCAGCAATGGGGCATCCGCAAGCTGATAGATTGCCAGCGCGAGGGAGCCATCGCCGGGCGCATTGGGGACGCTCGCCGTGGCGATGCGGCTGTAATCGCCGGAGATGAACGAACTGACTTCAATGTCGCGCGCGCCGGTTCCGACAAAAAAGTCCTGCCCGGCGGTGGATGCGCCATTCAAATCGTAGCCGGTTTGATGCAGATTGTTCACGGCGGTCATCACCGCGTTGGCGATGCTGTCCAGCTCCGACATCTTTTGCGTGACGATAATATCGCGCGATACAAATGCCCCGCCGAGTTCCCCAGCCAACAACTTCGCCTGCCCGGCGGTCAGGGTACTGTCCAACGGGGCGCCCTTCACATTGACGGTTTGCCCGTCCTGCGCCCACGTCACCTTGAATTGCAGATTATTGGCGGTATCCTGCACCGCCGCCATTTCGCGCACGGTATAATCCGAAACCAGCATACGCCCGCCGACGCCCACCCAATATGAACCGGCATCCGTTTCCCCCACGGTGACGTTCAGCATTTGCGAGAGTTCTTTCACCACTTCGTCGCGCTGGTCGCGCAGGTCGTTGGGTTGCTGCCCCACGCTGTTCACATGGGCAATCGCCTTGTTCAAATCGGCGATGCGATACGCCAAATCGTTGATTTTGGTCACCTGCATGTCCACCCGGTCGTTCAAATCAGACTGAAGGGAGGAAAGTTGTTCGTATGATTGCCGCAACACTGCCGAAAACTCGGCGGCTGTTTCGGCGACATAGGCGCGGGCGGCGGAGCTGTCGGGCGTCGCCGCCAAATCCTGCCACGCCGAAAAAAAGCTACTGAGATGGCTATTCAAGCCGGTATCGGACGGTTCATTCAAAATGACCTGCACCTGCTGCAACGTGTCCTGTTTTGTTTCCCACCCTTTTTTGCTCCACGTCTGCTCGCGGATTTGCGCATCCAAAAAAGATGAACGGTAGCGGCGGATAGCGCTCGCGCGCACCCCGGTGCCCAGTTGCCCGGCGGCAACATCGCGGTAATGCGTGGGCAACGTGTAGGGCGTTGTCTGGGTGAAGATCACCCGTTGGCGCGAATAGCCGGGCGTCGCGGCATTGGCGGTATTGTGTCCCGCCGTCTGGATGGCGGTTTGCATCGTCTGTAATGCACGGTATGCGGTGTTCAGGCTGCCAAATAATGTAATCGTCATTGTGCCACCTCCGGATTAGATTTCCCAGTTCAGGATATATCCGCGATTATTCCCGGACTGTGAGGCGCCGGGAGGCGCGTAATTGTCGTTCGGTTCGGAGAACATGGCGGTGATAAAGTCATAGGTTGAATCGACTCGCGCCAGTTCCGTTTGCAGAATCATTTTATTGGTATGGTTCAGCACAATCAGCTGCTCCATCAACTCAATAAATTCTTCCCGCAGGGCGATCATCTTTTCGGCAATTGCGCCTTCCACGTGTGCCAGCAAATCGGTGAGGGTGGCATCGGTGGGGAGATTGAATCGCGCTGCCAACGCCGCCGTCAATCGCTCGCGGCGGGTCGTCCAATGGCTGATTTTCGGCAACAGCGATTGTTTTTCGCGGATGGTGTCGTTCAGTTCCGCCAAATCACTGGCTTTCAACGCGGCTTGTTCGCGCGCGGTGAGCGCCACCAATTGCCGGTACTCGGCGGCTTCATGTACCAACGTATCTTCCAATTGCTGAATGGTTGTTTCCGGGATATGTCCGGTCACGAGTTGCACCTCACGCTAAAATAGAGATGAGTTGTTTCGCCAGCTTTTTATAATTCACCGAATAAGTTCCCGCTTGCAGTTGGTCTTGAATACCCTGCACCACATCCGCCCGAATTTCGGGGGCGTCTTTGGCGGCTTGGGTCGCTTTTTGCAGCAATTGCGCCTCTCTGGAAAGCTCCACCTCCGCCGAGGGCGTGCTGGTGCGCAACTTGCCTTGTTCCACCTCCACCTTTTCGGGAACAGGTTTCGGTTCTCTGGTATATCCGGCAGATAAATTGCCTGAAATTTTGTCAATCATAAAAAAGTTCCTTTACCCCTACATCAAAAAATAACCGACAAGTTCAAAATATCCCTTTTTCAATACCATTATCGGCGGGATTAAAAAAAACTTTAGCCTTTTCCGAGAATTCGTTGAAAATTTTGCGAAATTTGGGCGCAAACCCTTTAAAAGGTTAAAGGCGGCACGGGTGTGCCGCCCCCAACCGATTGAAGGAATATGATTAACCGCGCATTTGATTGACCATCGAGAGCATGTCATCCGACACTTTCAATGCGCGGGTCATCAACGAATAAGCCCGCTGGGCGCTGACCAAATCGACCATCTCTTGGCTCAAATCCACATTGGACGATTCCAGCGCGCCGCTGACAATTTGCCCCACCGCCCCCGTTCCGGGCTGCGCCACATCCGGGTCGCCGGAGGCGCCGGTGGCACGGTAAAGATTGTTCCCAATGCTTTCCAGCCCCGCCGGGTTGTTGAACCGCGCCAGCGAGAGAGTCGCCAGCGTTTGCGGCTCGGTTTCACCCCGACGGCGCACCATCACGCTGCCATCTGTCCCCACATACACGCCTTCGGCGTCGGGGGGGATGATGATTTCCGGCGATACGATATAGCCCGCCGAAGTGGTGATGCGCCCTTCGCCATCCACCTGAAATGCGCCGTCACGAGTGTAGGCGGTGGTGCCGTCGGGCATTTGAATTTGGAAGAAGCCGTCGCCGACGATTGCCAAATCCCAATCGCGGTTGGTAGTCTGGATGTCCCCTTGCGCAAACATCCGTTGATTAGCGGAAATCATCGCGCCCGCTGCCTGCCCCAACACGCGATTATCGCCCGGTTCCGGCTTTTGTTGGGCTTGCACCAGCAGTTCCTGAAATTCGGCGCGGCTACGTTTGTAGCCCACGGTATTAATGTTGGCGATATTCGCGGAGATGGAATCAATGCTGAATTGTTGAGTCAGCAACCCGGAACGGGCGACACGCAAAAGTGAGCTGAGTGAAATATTCGACATTATACCCTCCCGAGTTCGCTGGCGGCTTGACCGTTGATCCGATCTTGGATTTGCACCATCCGCTGGCTGAGTTGATACGCCCGCAACACGGCGGTCATTTCGGTGATCATTTTGGTCACATCCACATTTGAATCTTCCAGATAGCCTTGATACACCTGCACTTCAGCCGCATCCATAACCTGCGCCGCCCCATCGGGACTGCTGAAAAGGGTTTGCCCCTCTTTGACCAGCGTGCTGAGGTCATCGAATTTCGCCAAAGCGATTTGCCCGATTTGCTCATCGTTCACAAAAACGACGCCATTGGCAGATACCGCGACATCGCCGGGGGGAATGGTGATGTCCCCATCCACACCCTGCACGGGATAGCCGTCGGCGGAAACGAGCCGCCCGTCGCCGTCGGTGTGGAAGCGTCCGTCGCGGGTGTAGCGGATGCCGTCGGCGGTTTGCAGTTGGAAAAAACCGTCGCCGGCAATGGCAAAATCGAGGGGATTGTCGGTGAGTTTCATCGGACCGGCGTCGAAATTGGTGGTCAGGTTCGCCATGGCGACGCCGGTTCCCAGCCGTCCCACCGTCGCGCCCGTTTTTGTGCCGCGAACCTGCGCCAACAATAGCGAGGGGAAATCTTTGGTGGTCACATCATCGGCTTTGTAACCGATGGTGCGCATATTGGAAAGATTTTGCATAATGGCTTCCTGACGGGATAGCCCAACAATCATGCCCGATGCGGCGGTATAAAGTCCTCTGTCCATATCTTACCTCACTTGCGATAGATTGTGCGCGTCATTGGTTACGCATTTTTCCGCAATAAAATGCGGACGGTTTCCCGCTCCAAGCCGGTTTTCGCGGCGATGCCGGGGACATCCAGCCCTTTTTGCGCCAACAGTTTCACCATTGCATGGCGATGGTGCGTGGATGTCGCGCCGTTTTGCACGGCAGTTGGCGGCGATGCGGCGGGCTCGGCGGCGAGCTGCAATTGGGTGTCGAGCCAGTCCAGAAAATCGCGCACCGCATTCATTTTTCGGCGGATGGTGTCGGGTTGCAACCCTTCGGATTGCAATTCATCGAAATAATCATCGGCTTCCGAATGGTTGATGCGGCGCAGTTGCACCCGCTCGAAGCGTTTGCCCCCCCACCACAGCGCGAATGCCTTCACATACCCCACTGAGCGGTTCACAGCGGCGGCACTGCGCCCGGCGGCGGTCAGATGTCGCCGGTACGCCGTCAGCGCATCGCCGAGCGTGTCGCCGGAAATTTCCACCCGGGCGGGAGAGGGTGTGGCGGCGGGCGTCGTCGGGGCAACGGGGGCGGCTTCAATCGGCGGCGGGGGCGCGTTGAACGCGGCTTCAGCGGCTTCCACCCGTTTGAGGGCATCCTGCAACATAACTGTCTGGCGCGTCCATTGCGCGCGCATCTCGGCGGCGGTCTCTTCGATTTCTTTCACCAGCGTCGCCACGTCGCGCGCCATTGCGGTGTTGTGCGCTTCAGTGCGCTCTTTCACCAGTTTGACGACCATTTCTTCAGTTTGCCGGTGTGCATCGGTGGCGGACTGCCGGGTCATCAGGAAAAAATAGATGGTTGCCGCCAGCACAATCAATTCAACCAGTAGTAGCCAGGGTTGATACATACGCGCCTCTTCTTCGGTATACGGGTTTTCTGCCATCCTGACTGCTCATCAGCATGCGGAGCATCAACACGGCTTTGGCGTGAATCTGGCTCACCCGCGATTCTGAAATCTCCAAAACCCGTCCAATCTCTTTCATGGTCAAGCCATCGTTATAATATAGCGACACAATCAGTTGTTCCCGCTTCGGCAATTGTTTCAGTGCCGTGGCAATGCGATTGACGATTTCTTTTTTATCCACCAATTCCGCCGGTGTTTTGACGGAATTGTCTTCCAGCAAATCATACAGGTTCGCCTGTTCGCCATCGCTGAAAATAACCGGTTGGTCTAATGAAACGACAACCCACCGCGCGTTGCCCAGCCAGCGGTGGTATTCCTGAATGGTGATGCCCATATGCGCGGCAACTTCGCCATCCGTGGGCAACCGCCCCAACGATTGGCTCAATTCACCGAACGCCACTTCGATTTCTTTGGCGTGCCGGTACACCGAGCGCGGCAAAATATCCATCGAACGGATGGAATCGATGATTTGCCCCTTGATGCGCAGAATGGCGTAGGTTTCAAACTTCACATCATACGACGGGTCGAAACGGTCAACCGCTTCAATCAACCCCACCATACCATAACTGAGCAAATCATCCGGCTCGAGGCTGGGCGGCGCTTTGATGCCCAAACGCCCCACCACATATTTTACCAACGGCGCGTACTGCAAAATCAGCGCGTCACGAGCGGTGAAGTCGTTGTGCTTTTTATATCGTTGCCAAAGTTTTGTCGTTTCATCCATTTTTTATCACATCCGGCGGCTGCCGGTTTTCGGGATGTTACTCCTGCGGAGCGCTCATTGCGCCGGCAGGCATCGCTGTTGCCGTTCCCAACGGTGGATGGGAGGGTTCATACACCACAGATGCGGTTTCGGATGCTTCGTCGGCGGTGTCGTCGGTTTTATCGGCTTCTTCCTCGGTGGCTTCCGTTTCCGATTCCAGCCACAACATTGAGGCGCCCCACCCCAGCACCAGAAATGCGATGAACGCGACCCCGCTGCGCGCGACCGCCACCACGGGGTCTGCCCCGTTGATGAGTCCCAATGCCAGCATGCTCAGGAACACAATCAACGCAATTCGGATTGCCACATTCATTACCCATGCAGATTTTTCATTCGCCATCTTGTTTCTCCCTTTTATCTCCGAAAATTTTATCCGCCAATAATGGTTCGCAAGGCGACGATTTTTCTAAAAAAGTGGCTGATGCCAGTCACCGATTCAGGTGCGACATCGCTCCACAGCCGTTCCGCCAAGGCGTTCAATCCGCCCGCCATCGGCGAGAGAGGGTTCAGCATCACCAGCGGCGTTTGCCGCCGCACGGCGTTGGGGACGTTTTTGTCATACGGCAGAATGCCCACCACTTCCACCGTGCGCCCCAAAAACTGCTCTGCCACCGCATTGAGCCGGATTGCCACGGTTTCCCCTTCGCCCCGTTTGGCAACATTGTTCACCACCAGTTTGATGGAGACGGGCAATTGATAGCCCGCCAGCACTTTCATCAGCGCGTAAGCGTCGGTGACGGCAGTGGGTTCAGGGGTGGTGACCAACAGCACTTCGCCCGCCGCCAGAATAAATTGCACCACATTTCTGCCCACGCCCGCGCCCGTGTCAATCAACAATAAATCCACCGTCCCGTCCAGCGCCACCATCGAACGCAACAGCACATCCCGTTGCGCGTCGGGCAGGTCTGCCAAATCGGGCAAGCCGGATGCGCCGGGAATAATTTTCAAGCCGTGCGGACCTTCCAGCAGAATCTCCGCCAGCGAACGCTGTCCGGTAATGAGATGCTGAAGATGGTACGGCGGATGGATGCCCATAATCACATCCACGTTTGCCGTCCCCAAATCGGCGTCCAGCAACGCCACCCGAATGCCTCGGCGGGCAAGGGTGAGCGCCAAGTTCACCGAGATGTTGGTTTTGCCCACGCCGCCTTTGCCGCTAGAGACGGCAATCACTCGGCTTTGAAACTGCGGGGGCGCAAACGTATCGACGGTGGGTATCGGCTGTATTTTTGGCGTTGCGTTTGCATCTTCAAATCGGTATGATTTTATATTCATCGTGCTTCCTCATCATTTGCGGCGAGCATACTATCGTCCATTGGTTGCGGCGAGCAGACGTCGCCGGGTACTGCGGATTTCATCGGGCACTTCCCCCACCAGCAGGTCAATCACCCGTTCCGCCGAGGCAATCTCGATGTCGTCGGGGACTTTCTGCCCGTTGGTCAGGTACGAAAGCGGCGTTTTGGTTTCACACGCCAAACTGTATGCGGGACCGAATGAACTGGTTTCGTCGGTTTTGGTGAAGATAAATCCGTCAATCTGCATTGTGCTGAAAGCGGTGAAAATCTGATGCATGTCCTGATACTGCGTGTTGGCGGCAACCGTCAGGTGAACGGTTTTGTTCGGCACGGCGGAAAGAAACGCCGCCACCTCGCTGACTTCATCCTGCGCGCGCTGACTTCTGCCGGGCGTATCAACCAGTATCAGGTCGTATTCTGTATTTTTGCTGATAATTTCCTGCAAGTCCTGCGGGGTATAAACAACTTCAACCGGAATGCCGAGAATATCGCCGAAGGCTTTGAACTGCGGGATTGCCGCCACGCGGAAGGTGTCGGCGGTGACCATCAGCACCCGCGCTTTGCGTTGGTGCTTGAAATTTGCGGCTAATTTGGCGATGGTGGTGGTTTTGCCCACCCCGGTGGGTCCCACCAGAAATGATATTTGCGGGCTGCCACGGGTCAGCGCCAACGGTTGGGGGGGCTTTAATTGACGCCCCAAATGCCAGTGCAGATGTTCATTCAACACATTTTCGTTATCCAACGCCCAACGGCTCAACTCATCGGCAACAGTTTGGATGATTTGCTGGGCGAGTTCCATCGCCACGCCCTGTTCCAGTAGACGGTTGTACCAGCCGTCCAAACTGGCGATGCGGGGCGGCATCGAATATTGTCCCGGCTGCTGGCGCATCGTCTGGGCAAGCTGCTGAGATGAACGG
>CAZMXX010000111.1:0-10431 GCA_964570315.1 uncultured Anaerolineaceae bacterium
GGATGACGATAAGCCGCGCTTTGCGGCGCAATCTGAGCGGTTCGAAGGGGTTGATGTCGGCGGGGTGCAGCCCGGGATTTTCATACAGCGCCCACATCGCTTTGGCGGCATCCATTGCCGAGCCGCCGCCCAAGCCGACAATCCAGTCCGGTTCAAAAGCGAGCATCTTTTCCGCCCCGGTGAGAATGGTTTGCACGGAAGGTTCAGGTTCCACGTCGGGGAAAGTGCCGACGGTCATCCCCGCATCGGTCAGGTGGGCGGCGACCAAATCCACAAAACCCAGCTCAAGCATCATCGGGTCGGTGACGATGAAGGCGCGTCTGCCCTGAAGGGTATCCAGATGGTCGAGCGCGTCTTCACCAAAAATAATTTCGGGACTTCGGAAATACCACATAGCATTACTCCAGGGGGAAGTTGGTGGGAATGTATGTGCAGCAGTGGACAAGTTGGTTGGCTGATTTCACGTTTTTCATAATTTTTGCCATATTGCCGGTGAGCTTCAATTTGCGGGTGAGCATCGCTTTCATGGGGTCTAGCCCGTCGTCAATCACCTCTTTGAAAGATTTCACTGTGCCGCTGATGGTGAATTCCGGCTTGAATTTGGCGGGGTCATCGGGAACTTCGGCGTGGCGGCATTTGCCGTGCCACAAATCCACATACATGTAGACCTTTTCGGTCAACTGGCTTCCTTTTGGTTCCACCACAAAATAAATATCACCTTCCCAGTTTTTGGCGGCTTCGGCGTAGGCTTCACTATTGTTCAATTCGACCATCAACTGTTGGATCCATGCTTCTGTACCGAAATCAATTTTGTCTGTCATAACTTTTCCTCCATCGGATATGAGATATTTTGTCTGTTGAGCGGTGACGCATTGCGTTATCTTTGTATTGTAATCGGTGAGCGGCAAAGTGTCAAAAAAATAGTGGGCGATGCACGAATCTTTGGAAAAAATCCAACTTCAATGCCCAGCGCGCCATTAATTCACGAACTTTTCACGATATGATGGTATTGTATTCCCGTGCCCCTAATTTATTTTTGCGATTAGGGTGTATTATGTTCATATATTTATCCGGAGAGAGGTCTAAAAATGAATATTAATATCCGCCACCGAATTTTATCTGTTTTTTTGGCAATTATTCCGGCACTCATCGCCGTGTTTTTCATTGGCGGGGGGCTGGCGTTTTCCCCTCGTTCCACGGTGCATGCCCTGTCTGTGGTGCGGTATGTGTCGCCCACGGGGAGCGATACCGGCGATTGCAGCATCAGTTCCGCGCCGTGTGCCACTCTGCAATACGCCATTGACCAGGCTTTGCCCGGCGATGAAATCCGGGTGGCGGGCGGCGTTTATTCTGCCGTGCAGGTGCGCGGGGGAACCGTGCAGGTGGCGTATGTAGACAAAAATCTTTCCATCACGGGGGGATACACGCCCACCAATTGGGCGGTTTCAGACCCCGTTCTGAATCCCACCACCATTGACCCGCTCGCTGCGGGGCGCGGTGTTGTGGTGAGCCAGACGATTGCTTCATTGAAAAATCTAGAGGTGATGAACGGCAATGCAACGGGACAGGGAGGTTTCCCATTCGGCGGGGATGTGGGAGGCGGCATTTACGCCTTTGGCGCGACTTTGGACGTGCTCACCACGACCATTTCCGGCAATGCTGCCACCACTGCCACGCTGACCGCCGCTTATGGTGGCGCTATCGGCGCGATTGACAGCACGGTGACGCTGGTGGGCAACACCCTCACCGGCAATCGGGCGCAAGCCTCCGCCGACCCGCTCGCCGACGGTTTCGGCGGTGCGGTCTATCTTGCCGACCTGCTCGGCGCAACGTCGGTGGTGACGCTGACGGGCAATTTCATCGACAACAATTTCGCCAGTTTATACGGTTCGGGTTACGGCGGCGGGGTGTATCTGGAAGGGATGTCATCCGCCAAACTGGATTCCAACTTCATCAACGCCAATCAAGCCGGCGGGGGGGTGACGGGGGTGAGTTTTGGCGGCGGGCTGGTGTTGCAAAGTGTGCACCCCGTGACGATGCGCTTCAATAATATTGTCGGCAATCAGGTTGGTGGGCAGGGGAACGGCGGCGGCATTTACGCCAACGATGTCACCATATCCTCCATCACCGACACCGTTGCCGCGAACAACGCGGGGAGCGACCTTTTCTCGCAGGGCGGCGGCATCAATGCAACCTTCGCCGATATTTCCATGACCAACGCCGTCATTGCCGATAATTTTTCCGGCGGGAGCGGCGGTGGTATTTACGTCGATACGACGGCTGTGACCCTGACCAACAGTGTGCTGAGAACAAATATCATCAGTGGCACAAATCCCGGCGCGGCGATGATGCTGCTGGGTTCCACCGGCACGTTGAATCAAGTAACGGTTTCGAGCAATTCCGGCGGCAACGGCACGGGCATCGCCGTGGTGGACAATGGCATCGGGTTCGAGAGCGCGGCATTCATCTCCAACACCATCATCACCACTCACACCACCGGCATCACCGTTTCCGCCATCAGCACAGCGATCCTCAACGGGGTGCTGTGGTTCGGCAACGGCGTGGATACCGGCGGCGCGGGCGCGCTGACCGTCTCCGGCGCAGTGACGGGCGACCCCCGTTTCGACCCGGCGGACGGCTACCACCTGCTCGATGCGGCTTCGGCGGCGGTGGACGCGGGCGTGAATTCCGGCGTTGCCACCGACATTGACGGGGACCTCCGCCCAGACGGCACCGGCTTCGACCTTGGCGCGGATGAACTTTTCAGCGGTGGTGGCGGCGATACCGTGGATATCGGCGTGGCGAAAACGGTACTCCCCGGCGCGGATGTGCTCGCGGGCGAAACGGTGGTGTATCCGGTGCAGGTTTTCAACGGCGGAACACTCACCGCCACTACGGTGGTGGTGGCTGACCTGTTGCCCCTCGAATTGACTTATCTTTCGCACAGCCCGTCGCAAGGGGTATATGACCCGAACACCGGCATCTGGCAGGTCGGCACGCTGGCGCCGCTCGGTGATGCGCTGATGTATGTGACCGCGACGGTGAACATCACTGCCGCCGGAAGTATTGTGACCAATACCGTGTCGTTGGTTTCGGTGGATCAACTTGATTCCAACGCCCTGAATGACGTGTTCAATCAACCCATCACAGTTACCAACGGCATCACGGCAGATTTGCAGATTGTCAAACAGGTGAACAATGCCACCCCGGCTGTGGGGGATTCGGTGATCTATACCCTGACGCTGGTCAACAACGGACCGGATATCGCCACCAATATCACGGTGGACGACCCGCTTTCCGACGGGCTTCTTTTCCAAAGCTCGCAAGCCGACAACGGCAGTTACGACCCGGTGTGGGGACAATGGACAATCCCTTCGATGGGCTATCTGCAAATTTCAACGCTGATTCTCACCACCACGGTGGATACGCCCCTCGCCGGGCAAGTGGTGACGAATACCGCGAGCATCGGCGCGGCAGACCAACTCGACCCGTTCCCCGACAATAACACCAGCGCGGCGATTATTTCCGTGCAGTCGGCGCCGCCTACGGCAACTCCGACGAACACGCCCACGCCGACCGATACCCCCACCCCAACAAATACGGCGACCAACACCCCCACGCCCACCAACACCCCCACGGCAACATGGACGCCCACTGCGACCCCCGTCCCGGCGTGCGCCGACAGCTATGAGCCGAACAACGGTTTGAGCATCGCCACCGACATCAGCAGCTTGACCTCACTGACAGCGTGCTTTAACGACAGTTCCGACCAGGATACCTTCAGCCGTCTCATGTCGCCATCCGATATCGGCAAAATTTGGCAGGTTGATTTGGCGCAAGTTCCGGCGGGGGTGCAGGCATATTTCTTCGACCCCGACGGTGGCGCGGTGGTTTCCACGTTCACCGGCGGCAGCTCGAATATTTTCAGCGTGGACATCACCAAATCCGGCACGTATGCCCTTATGCTGGTTTCGCCAAACAGCGTGCCGCCCGGTGGGGTGACGTATCAATTCAGCCAATCGCTGGGCAGTCCCACCCCGACGCCCACGCCCGCCACCTGCACCGATTCGTATGAACCGAATGGCTCGGTCGCCACCGCCGGAGATATTTCCGGCAAAGCTGCGGTGTCATCCTGTTTCAGCAGTTTGAATGATCAGGACTATTTTGCCCGCACGATGTCTTTCGGAGATGTGGGAAAATACTGGCACATTGGTTTGGCAATGATGCCGGCGGGGACGAAAGTCACCGTGCTTGACCCCGAAGGGACGGCGGTTGCTGTGGCTACCATCCCCGGCAGTGGCAATGCCACGCTGGATGTGTCGGTGACGCAAGCCGGGCAATATGTGCTGTGGTTGGTGCCATCGTCCGGTGTGCCGATGCAGGGCAAAACATACGAGTTGGGCTTTACGGTGGATACCATCGTGCCCACACCCGCGGGTTGGCTTTGCCTTCCCGGCGATGACCCGTATGAGCCAAATGATTTCCGTTCCGGCGCATATCCCCTGACCATCGGATTGCCGGAGAGCAGCGCCTGTTTCCAGCGCAATGACGACCAAGATTTTTACAGCGTGACGGCGACCGCCGGTGAAGTCGGGCAGGTTTTTGATTTCATCGTCAGCAATACCCCCACCGAAGTTTACATGGTGATTTACGGACCGGATGGTGTTCCGGTGCGCTTGGGGAAAGTCGGCGACCGCAACGGCGCGAATCACATTTTCGCGGATATTGATAAAGTGGGCGAATACACCCTGCAAGTAGCACCGAACCCCTTGCCCGGCACGGCACGGACGGGTGCGGTTCCGCCGCCGTATCAGGTGGAAGTCAATGTGACTTCCCCCACGCCGACACCGCCACCCACCACCCCGACGCCGACTTTCACACCGACACCGACTTCAACCCCGACGGCGACCTTCACCCCCACGGCGACGCCGACCGGCACCGCGCCGCTGGGCGTGAGCGCGTCTCTTTCCCAAAGTCCGCTGCCCTACGGGGTGGGCGTGACGATGGATGTGGTGTATCGGGATGTGGAAGGGTGCGGCAATATCGAATGGGCAGAAGTGTATCTCGGCGGTGCGGGTGCGCCGACCGGCGCGCATTTCCGCGCCCACGTGGGGAATTATCCCCCCGCCGGTGGCGAACCGCTGGTGCAGCTCATCGCCGCCGACGGCACGGTGCAGAATATTCCGTATAATGCCGCCTACCCCAATTCCGCCGAAAATGCGGCGACACTGCTGGCGGGACGCGCGCTCAACGGGTTGGGCGCAAACGGCACGTGGGTGACAAAATGGTCGTGCGACAACGCCACCGACCTGCGCGTCACCTGGGCATTTCAATTGAAACCGGGCATGGTTGGCACGCACAATATTTTCGCCATCGCCAAAGATGTCACCGGGCGCGAAGGGACTTTCGCCAACGTCGGCTCGGCGCAGATTCTCGCTGCCACACCGACCCCGTTACCCGGCGACCGCAATTGGCGGTTCAGCGGGTACGCCTACATTAATGGCACGGGCGGCACAAATATTCCGCTGGCAGGTGTGGATTTTGCCCTCCGCCGTTGCGCCGACCGCAGCGCGGGGGTGCTCGCTTCCGGCAAATCGGGTGCGGATGGCAGTTTCATCATCCAACTGGGTGAAACGAATCTCGCCAGCGATGAGAAACTCTGCCTCGGCATTGCCGGTCCGACGGCGTTTACCTTCAACAGTAGTCAGGTGCCGCCGAATGCGTGGCTCTACACCGTCAATCCCGGCGGCAGTTTTGCCCGCCCCGATTTGGAAATGAGCGTGCCCGGATACGGGGATTTATGCACGTGGAGCTTCGACCATTACGTTTGTCCGTCCACGCTGGCATTCGACAACATCAAACTGTGGTTCACCCCTGCTGCCGATGCGGGCGCACCGCCCACCGACACGCCGACGCCGGTCATCCCTCCCACCGCCACACCGACCGCCACCGCGTCCCCCACGCCGTCGCCCACGCCGCTGCCCACCCCGGTGGGACAACCCTCCAAATTGGTGGGGAACGTCTGTGTGTTCGCCGACAATTTCAACACGTCCAACGGCACCACCACCGCCACCGGCAATCTGTTTTTGGGCAAAAAGGACGCCAGCAACAAATGCGCCACCCGGCTTTACCATGTGGACGACGTGACCATTTCCGGCATTCCGACGCTGGTGAGCGCCAAAGCGACGTGGAAATCCACCGGCGATATTTCGGTCGCCGGGGTGCTGCAAATCCAGCCGAACAAATTCCCCATTCTCGCCTCGGATGTGCTGAATATTGACCGCACCTCCGGCAATGTGACCGTGGCGGGGAAAACGCAAAAATACATCAGCCAGCTTCTGCCGAAGGATTTTGATTTCGACATCGGCGTGAATATCGTGATGAGCGTGCTGAATGATTTTGTGGAAGTGAACGGCGATATTGACATCAACAACATCCCCGAAAACCCGAACCTGAAACTCACCGCGCGGGGACGCATTCACGGCGACGGCTCGCTCTCCATGCAGGTGGACACGCCCAGCCTGCTGATGTCGGTGGCGGGCGGCTCGCTGAAAGCGGAACAGTTGGCGATGAACTCGAAGGGGGGCGTGACCATCGGCAAGGCGACCCTCACTTTCCCTGGCATTGAGCCGGTGCTGATGACCGGGCTGACGATTGATGAAAATGGGTTGCAATTCAAAAAGATTGCGGGCAGCGCCAATTTCGATATTCCCGCGCTGAATCTGGGCAACTTCTTCATTCTGGAAGGGGAGAGTCCCAAAAATAATCAGGATATGATTGCCACCCTGCACATCTCGGTGCTGGGCGGGCGCACCTACCGCGCCGATGCGGTGCCGGACAGCGTGGAAATCACCGCGCTGAACGCCAAGTATAAAATTGAAATCGTCGGGCGGCTGCGCCTGCCGAAACTGCCCGCCAATAGCAATGTGACGGCTGCCGGTGTTCGCCTCACCCTGCAAGACGGGAAACTGACCGGCGGTGTGAACAAGCTGGGCTTGCAGGTTGCCGGGCGACCCTTCAATATGAAAAATCTCAACTTCACGTTGGTGCAATTCCGCGAAGTGCCCGCCGCCGGAACCGGACGCGGCGGCGGGCTCGCCTCGCCGCTGCTGGAACCGACGGGCGCCAGCTACAAAATCGTCGCCGGCACGTCGGAATGGTCGCTGCCCAAATCGTGGCAGTTGCAGGGGCAGGATACGAAAATCTACCTGAAAAATGTCACCATTTCCGATAAAAGCCCGTACATCAATTTTGAAGCGGGCGGGGTGAAATTCAAACTCGACCGCACTTTCTGGCTGGGCGGAAAACCGAGCCAGCAGGCGGGCATCGCCTTTAAAATCACCGAAGGCGAATTGAAACTGGTCAACACAGCCGACAAATATACCTTCGGGTTCACCTCGGAAGTCATCTTCATGCTGGGCGGGCAAAAAAGCACCATCGGCAACGTGGGCGCAAAAGTGAAACTCACCGTGGACAACGGCACGGTCAAAACCGACATCGTCGGGGCGCAACTGGGCATTGCCGGCGTAACCCTCAAAGCCGATACCTTGAAATATGAGAACGACACCTTCACCGCCAAAACAACCAGCCTCACCTTCCCGAAATCATGGGGCGGCGGCACGATGGCGGGCGTCACAGGCTTGAAAATTGACAACACTGGCGTCACGTGGACGGGTATCACCGGTGGCATGTCCATCAAAGACGTGAAACTCGGCAGCGTGTTGCGCTTGCGAAACCTGACCGCCACCGTGAAGGTCAACGCCAAAAGCGAATATGAGCTGGCAATCAAAGGCACAGTGGACATTTTGGCGGTCAATTTGCGTGCCGCCCGTGCCGCCCGCACGCCGCTCACCGCTCAGGATATTCAGGGTGTCAGCGGCACGATTGAAGTGAAGGTCTCCAAAGACGGCAAAGTCACCGGCACGGTCACCGGCTTCTCGCTGGAGCTGGTGGGCATAAAACTCTCGGTGAACGAAGCGCGCTTCAAAGACGACACCCTTTTCGTTCGTGAAGCGAAAGCGGAATTGCCGAAAATCTTTGACAGCCCGATGGGCGGCTTCACCCTCACGGGGATAACCATCGGCGGACCCAAAGGGTTTGAAGTCAAAGGGGGCAAATTCAAGCTCCCGAACTTCTCTGTCGCCGGTATGGGCGTCGAGGATGTGTTCGGCGAATTCACGCAGGATAAATCGGGCTTTTATACCATCTCGGCGGGCGCAAAGCTGAACTTTGAAATGTTCTCCGTGGCAGGGCGCTTCAAAATGGTGGTGGTGAATGGCGAGTCGCAACTGCGGCAAGTCTATCTGAAATATTCCGGTCAGCCCCCCGCCGCCATTGGTCCGCTGGACGGTACCGGGCTGTACATCACCGAAATTTGGGGTCAATTCGATATGGACTCCAAGAAAATGACCGTCTCCTTCGGGTTGGCGGTGGAAACGGCGGGCAAAGTCAACGGCAAAACCATGCTGAAGGCGACCGGCTCGGTCACGCTGCAACTGAAACCGCGTTTCAAACTTTCCACCAGCGCCGAACTGTATCTGATTGGCATGAAACTCGCCAAAGCGGATGTGGTCATTTCCGACCGGGGCTTCAGCGTGGACGCGGAATTACGGTTGACGGTCATCAAAATAACGGGATACCTCGCCTTCGGGCTGGACGCCGACGACGAATTCACGCTCGCGGCGGGGGTGCAGGCGACCTTTGAGGTGAAGAAGAATGCGGTGGTGTGGCTCATCCCACCCTTCGATTTAACCATCGGACCGATTGGAGCGGAAGGTGGACGCTTCTGCACCAAAGGTCCCTCGCCCAGCAAGGCATGTCCCCAGGGGCTGAAACTGTGGGGCGGACAGGGGTATCTGAACCTGGTCGGCTTTAAAATATACGCCTTTGTCGGTTTCGACCCGCTGAAATTCAACGGCGGACTCGGCACCAGCCCGTACAAGGTCATCCGCCCAACCCTGCGGACGCTCAATGCGATGGAAGCTCGGCTCGGCGTGACCACCGCCTCCGGGCGTGACCCGCTCACGGTGGATGTGCAGCCGTCGCGGCAGGTGGCATTTGTGGAAAAAATTCATCTGCAAAACTGGGATCGTCCACAGGCGTTGATAGTGACTCAGCCGGACGGACAAACCCTCACCTTGACCGCCGCATACGAGCAAAAAGAAGGGACGGAATACGGACGGGTGTACATTTTGGACAATCCGCAACCCGGCACGTGGCTGCTGCAACCGCAATCGGGCAACACGGTGGACGTCATCGGCACCGACCCCGAACCGAGTTTGACCATGCAAGTGACCCAACTGCGCGAAACCACGCGCGGGCTGGAGAGCATTCGGGTGGTGCAGGGGAGTCCGGCTCGCATTTACGGCGATACCGACGCCCCGGCGCGGGAAGCTATGCGCACGCTGGAAACTCAGCGTATTTTGAACGTGACCAGTGCGGGACAATTGCGGCTCACGTGGCAAAGCAACGACAACACCAATCAAGATATGTTCGTTCAAATTTATGCGGAGGACACCACCGGCAAACGCTGGTTCATCACCACCACAACCACGCTGAACGGCATGTACAATTGGACGCCGGCTCTGCCGAGCGGGGTGTACACCTTCACCATCGCCGCGAATGACGGGCACAACATGCCGGTCATCAGCCAAGTGGTGATGAATTATCAGGACATCACCCCGCCGAACCCGCCGCAGGAAGTGACTGCGGATGTCGCGGCGAACGGCTCGGTGACGGTGAGTTGGAACGATTCTCTCTCCGACCCCGACGTGCTGGGCTACACCATCGTGGTGGATGGCATGACCACATCGGCGTTCACGGTCACCCATCCGGTGGAAACATACATTCTGGGCGGGCTAAACCCTGCCAGCACTCACAGCGTCAGCGTGCGGGCATACGATATGAGCGACAACCTCAGCCAGCCCGTCATGGTGAGCGTGCGCGCCCCCGATTTGCAGGTGGTCGCCGCGCTCCCCGCCGACACGGAACAGGCGGGATGGACAGACCGGGTGCAAGCGGCGTTCAACCAGCCGGTGACGGTGAACACGTTCACCCTGTGGGATGCCGCCGGAAATCCCGTCGCCGGGACAACCAACAACCTGACCTATGATTTGGGCGCGGTGGTTGCGGAAGAGGAGCCGGTGTGGGGCGCGGTGTTCCAGCCCACGAGCGGCTGGCTCTCCACGGGCATTTACACCGCCGAAGTCTCGGTGACGCTGGACGCGCCGGTCGCGCGCGCATTGCAGAACGTACCGGCGATGCGCAGTGAAACCGTCGCGGCGGCGGGCACAACCGCCACCTACCGTTGGAGCTTCACCGTGAACGGCAAGCCAACCACCTTCATTTATATGCCGTTGGTCAGCAAATAATCTGTGGGTGGTGGTTCAAATTGACTGCCGGAAATCATTCGCCGGTAGGGACAGAGCATTG
>CAZMXX010000112.1:0-10240 GCA_964570315.1 uncultured Anaerolineaceae bacterium
GTCACCCGGCGTGCGCGCGCGCAACCCCAGCGACGCACGGCGGCAAGCCGCGGAGACACAAGCACATCCACGGCCCCGCCGGGCTGTTCGCGGCGGGACTAACTGCCGTAAGCCCACACGTATCGCGTGGGCGCGAGACAGTAGCACAAGTGCGTTTGTCCCGGCTCGACGGG
Source organism: uncultured Anaerolineaceae bacterium (assembly GCA_964570315.1). Classification (GTDB taxonomy): domain Bacteria; phylum Chloroflexota; class Anaerolineae; order 4572-78; family 4572-78; genus JANTHQ01. The sequence continues at coordinate 174 of CAZMXX010000112.1, forward strand.
GATGCCGTGAATGAAACCGCTTTTGTTCGATAATATCACGTCGAAGCCGCGCGGGTGCAAGCTCCGCACCGCCGCCGGGTACAGGGGCAAGTAGGGTTGATGATGACGGTGAATGCCCGGCGCGCGGTTCAGCCAGCCGGTGATGATGCGCCACTTTCGATAGTCGGCGGGCATTAAATCGGGGGCGTAAATGGTGGTATACACGGGTGCGCCCGGAAACATCGTCACCAAAGTTTCCAGCACGTTCTCCGCGCCGCCCATTTGATTCAACCAGTCATGAGCCAATGCAATCTTCATAAGCCCGTATGATAATCGCATTGGAGGCGGGAGGCAAACTATATTTCTCACCGTGGGCAATATCGTGTAAGATAACGGGTGTGTACAATCAAAAGACACTGAAAGCGGAGGGGTTATGCGAGAGGTTGATATATCGAATGCCATGTGGACTGTCGTCATCCTTGCTGCCACGATTGTTGCCGTGTGGGGCGTGCGGGCGGCGCTGAGGCGGTGGGGAAAGTTGCTGGCGGCAAAAACCGCTACCCGGCTCGATGATGCCATTTTGAATGCCCTGCGCGTGCCCATCACCATCGGCGTGGCATTGCTGGGCGTGCTGGTGCTGGTGAATCAGGTTTCATGGTTCAACCAAACCGCCTCCCGGTGGGTCAGCGAGGGCATCTTTCTGCTTTACTGGCTGCTGGGGTATCTGACCGTTTACCGGCTGACCGTCAATATTTCGCACTGGTATCAATCCGAGGTGGCGTATCGCACCGAAACCCAGCTTGACGAGCAGTTTGTTCCCTTCTTCCGCCGCCTGACGCTGGTGGTCATCACGCTGGTGGCGTTGGTCGTCCTCATGGGGCATTTTAACGTCAATACCGGCACCATCAGCGCGCTGATAACCACCCTGGGCATCGGCAGTTTGGCGGTGGCATTGGCGGCGCAAGCCACCCTCAGCGATGTGTTCAGCGGGGTGATGATCATGGTGGATCGCCCCTTCCGCATCGGCGACCGCATCGAGTTGCGGGAGATGCAGACTTGGGGCAACGTGACTGACATCGGCTTGCGCAGCACCCGCATCCTCACCCGAGACAACCGGCTGGTCATCGTTCCCAATTCGGTGATTGCCTCGCAATCCATTGTGAACCATTCCATCCCCAACACCATGTATCGGGTACAAACGGAACTATCGGTGGCGTACGGCTTGGATGTGGACGAAGTGCGGCAGGTGCTGGTGAATGCCGTCGCCACGCAGGATTGGGTGATGAAAGATAAGCCCATCGAAGCGTTATTTTTGCAGTTTCAGGATTCCGGCGTGCTCTTTCGGGTGCGGTGTTGGATTAATCATTACGTCGAAACCCGCCGCACGCTCGATAAATTGAATACATGTTTGTATCGTGCGCTCAATGATGCCGGCATGGAAATTCCCTTCCCGCAACGAGTGGTGTACATGCGTTCACCTGAAAAACAGATGGAGGACTGATGCGATTTTCCCGAAAAGTTAAAACTTGGCTCAATGCTTCTGTGCGGAGCGCGATTCCGGTGTTTGGAAGACCAAAATCTCCGGCAGAAGAATTATCCGCGCTGGAAAAACAGTTGAAAGCGATTGAACGCGAAGAGAAAAAGCTGGCGGATATGTTGAAAGAAACCCGCGCGCAAGCCGCATCGGCGCGGGAAGCGGGCGATGCCGCCACCGCGGCGGCGAAGGAACGGCTGGCAGCCAAACTTTCGGCGCAGTTGGATACCCAATCGGTGCAGGCAATCACGCTGGAGGAAAATGTAGCAGTGTTGCAGCAAGCCCTGCGAAAATCTTCGCCCGCCGAGGCATCGTCGGTGGAAGCCGCCCTCACCGACGCCGACGCCGATATCGACGCGCCTGCCGCATCGTCGCCCGCCGCCACCGACGAAGATATTTCGGCGCGGAAATCCCGTTTATCAGACTGACCCCATTTTATTCCCGGAAAGGAGAAACCCCATGACTCAACTCGATTTATCTCCCTTGCGAGCGCATTTTCCGGCGTTGCAGCAAACGGATGACAACGGCAACCGGTATATCTTCTTTGATGGTCCCGGCGGCACACAAGTGACGCAAAGCGTCATTGATGCCATACGCGATTACTATACCTTCGCCAACGCCAACACGCATGGGCAATTTTTGCACAGCCGGCGCACCGATGACACCATTCATCGGGCGCGGCAGGCTATCGCCGACTTTTTGAATGCGCCTTCTCCCGATGAAATTATTTTCGGCGCCAGTTCCACCAACATGGCATTCAATATCAGCCGCGCCATCGGGAAAATTTTACGCCCCGGTGATGAAATCATCGTCACTCGATTGGATCATGATGCGAATATTGCTCCGTGGCTGGCGTTATCGGAGCGGGGGGTGAAGATAAAATTCGCCGAAGTCAATCTTGACGATTGCACGCTCGATATGGCGCAGTTTGAAAAATTACTGACCCCAAAAACCAAACTGGTGGCGGTCGGATACGCCTCCAACGCCGTGGGAACCATCAACCCCATCCGGCGCATCACCGAATTGGCGCATGCCGTCGGTGCATGGGTGTGGGTGGATGCGGTGCATTATGCTCCTCATGGACCCATTGATGTGCAAGCCCTTGATTGTGATTTTTTGATGTGCTCCACCTACAAATTTTTTGGTCCTCATATGGGGGTGGTTTGGGGACGGTATCATTTGCTGGATAGCCTCCCGGCATACAAAGTTCGTCCGGCAGAAGACACCCCGCCACACAAATTTGAGCAAGGCACAGGGAATTTTGAAGGGATGGCGGGGGTCAGTGCGGCGATTGACTATCTGGCTGATGCGGGCGCACAGTATGGCGCATCATTTGCGGAGGCGTATCGCCTCGCCGGTGTTGACGGGCGGCGGCTGAAATTAAAAACCGGCATGGCGGCAATAGCCGCTTACGAGCGCGATTTGTTCCGCTATCTCTTGTCTGAATTGCAGGGTATCCCCGGAGTACGGATTTATGGCATCACCGACCCGGCACGCCTCACCGAACGCACGCCGACCATCGCTTTCACCAAAGCGGGTATCGCCACCGAAGACATCGCGCGCATATTGGGCGAACACGGCATCTTTGTGTGGGATGGTCATTATTACGCCGTGGAGATTGTACGGCAGTTGGGGCTATATGATTCGGGGGGGATGATTCGTGTGGGGTTGGCACATTACAATACGCGCGCGGAAGTTGAACGCTTGCTTGAAGTGATACACACGCTATAGGGTTACTTGCAAGATGACATAATCCTGTGGTAAACTAAACATAATGGGAAGAATGTACCAATGACTGCATTAAAACATGCGCTGTGGGCGCTTTCAAATCTCGCAAAACTTTCTCCGGCGGAAATCGCCAGCTTGACCGTGGGTGATGTTCATTTGGCAGACGCTGAACCGCACCTCAAAATATGGGACGACCAAACGGGCGAGCGGGAAACCGTCGCCATTTCGGCGGCGGTGAAAAATGCGCTGGTAGGATGGCTGATTGCCCGCCCCGACCAGCCTTCGCCGCTGCTTTTCCCCAGTGATGGCGGCGCGGAACTTTCGGCGGGGGATATTGCCGCGCTGTTGGATGATTATACCCCCCCTGCCGGTATTGCGAGCGAACCGCCGCCGGTGATTTCCGCCGACGTGCGCGCGGAGGAGCAACTTCCGCCCGTGCCGACCATGCCCGTGCCGCCACCCTTCACGCCCGCCCCGCCGCCATCTATGCCGGAGCGCGTGCAGCCCCCTGTGATGGAAAAAACACCCGCCGCTCCGCCGCCTCCCGTCACGGGCACAAAGACCGTGGTCTTCACCCCGCAATGGGGAAAACTCATCATCGGCGGATTAATTGGCTTGCTGGTGCTTGGCGTCATCGCGGCGGGCGCGTTCATGCTCTTCGGCAAACGCGCCGAGCCGACGCCGGTGGTGGTCATCACCCCCGTGCCGACCTCCACGCCCATTCCCACCGATACGCCGTTGCCATCGCCCACACCGATGCCCACCAATACCCCCATCCCGACCAACACGCCGGAGCCGGTCGCCACCGACACGCCCGCTCCCACCAACACCCCGACGGTGCTTCCATCCCCTACCGCGCCCGTCGTTTCGCCCACCGACACCCCTGCGCCGACGCCCACCCCTGTCCCCACCGCGACGCCCGTCCCGGCGGTCGTTCCGCCCCCACCGTCGCCCACGCCAACCATTGGCTTCAAATATCCCGCCCCCAAATTAATTTCACCGGCGGACGGATACCGATTCATTCAGGGCAATAATATTCACCTGCAATGGGAACCAGTGGGTGAATTGGCGGGCAACGAGCAGTACGCGGTGCGATTAATCTACAAACATAACACCGAAATCGTCTATCGTGGCATTAACACCAAAGAAACCACATGGACTATCCCGCAGGAATTGTATCGCGATGCGGATGGTCCGGAGTTTGACCATGAATGGTATGTGTATGTGGAAGCGGTACAACCGGACGGCACGGGCAAAGCAGTCAGCCCCGATAGCGAACACCGTCACTTTACATGGGAGTAATGCCCCAAAAGAGGTGAGTTATGACGACCAAAGAACTTCAACCCGCAACTATGCCCCTTTCCAACAATGTAAAAACATTTTTGAGCTTTCTGCTTATCTTGGTGATAGCCTCACTGGCTTTGAACGCCTTTTTGATGTGGCAGTGGCTCGGGTTTATGCAACAGGTGCAGGTGATGGGGCAGCAAGTGCAAATTGCAATGGATAAAGCCGTTGCGGATTTAAGTGACTTTGAAAACTCATCCATCACCTTTACCGTGCCCGTGCGGGACAACATTGAAGTCAACGCGAATGTAAAATACAAAGGGACAATTGATGTGCCCATCAATCTCAATGTGCCCATTGATGAGGAAGTGAAAACGCAAATTCCGCTCAAAATCAACGATGTCACCATCCCCATTGAAGTTTCTGTGCCGGTGAAAATGAATATCCCCGTAAACAGTGTGCAGAAAGTGAATTTGGATTTAACCATTCCGATAAAAACAACCGTGCCCATCAATTTGGATATTCCGGTGGACATCAAACTGAGCGAGACCGGGTTGGGTCCGTACATCGGGCAATTCCGGCAAATGTTGCAGCAAATGAATGAAACATTACCCACCGAGTTGCCATAAAGTTCTGGTTCCCATTTTAATGAAGCAATCGCCCGTTTGATGGGGGAAAATAGCGAAAAAACTGGTTTTGCGGTATAATTTCCTATGCAGGCAGGTGCAATTTTTACCCTGCAAACAATCCCGACATCAAAAAAATGATGCGGGTTGAACCGGAAAAAACAGCCTGCTGAAAGTCATTTCAGCGGGCGTGTATTTTGTTTGGATGGAGCAGCAATATGGATAACCCCATGGAACCAACCCCCACTAAGCCGACCATTGGACGTGTGCGGGCGGTGGACATTGAAACGGAAATGCGCACCGCATATCTGGATTACGCGATGAGCGTGATTGTGCGCCGTGCGCTCCCCGATGCGCGCGACGGATTGAAGCCTGTGCATCGGCGCATTTTGTACGCCATGTATGATATGGGCAATCGCCCCGGCACCCCGTACCGCAAAAGCGCGCGCATTGTGGGCGACGTGCTGGGGAAATATCACCCGCACGGTGACAGCGCGGTGTATGATGCCATGGCGCGGATGGCGCAGGAATTTTCGATGCGCTATATGCTGGTGGACGGGCAGGGGAACTTCGGCTCCGTTGATGGCGACAGCCCCGCCGCTATGCGCTACACCGAGGCGCGGATGGCGCGCATCGCCGGTGAAATGCTGGTGGATATTGACAAAGAAACGGTAGACTGGCAGGACAACTTCGATGCTTCTTTGCAGGAACCGACCGTTTTGCCCTCGCGTACCCCCAACATGCTGCTCAACGGCTCCAGCGGCATTGCCGTGGGGATGGCAACCAACATCCCCCCGCACAACCTCAACGAATTGGCGGATGCGGTATCGTATCTAATTGACCATTACGATGCGATTGACGAGGTGACGGTAGATGACTTGATGCAATTTGTGAAAGGTCCCGACTTCCCCACCGGCGCGCAAGTTTTGGGCTCCGAGAGTCTGAAACGGGCATACGCCACCGGCAAAGGCTCCATCACCATGCGCGCTGTGGCGGAAATTCAGGAAACCAAACCCAACCGCTACCGCATTGTGGTCACTGAAATCCCCTATCAACTGAACAAAGCCAACCTGATTGTGCGCATCGCCGAATTGGTGAAAAACGGGCGGCTGAAAGACATTTCAGACCTGCGCGACGAATCCGACCGCAACGGGATGGCGATCATCATTGAATTGAAGCGGGGGGCACAACCCCGGCGGGTGCTGAATCAACTGTACAAATATACCGCGCTGCAATCCAACTTCGGAATGAATATGCTGGCGCTGCACAACGGCGAACCGCGCTTGATGCCGCTCAAAATGGCGTTGCGCATCTTCATTAACCACCGCATGGAAGTGCTCACCCGGCGCACCGAATTTGAGCTGAAAAAGGCGAAAGCTCGCGCCCACATTCTGGAAGGGTTGCGGCTGGCGCTCAATCATCTGGATGAAATCATCCAAACCATCCGCCAAAGCGACAGCGCCGACCACGCGCGCGGCGAATTGATGACCCGTTTCGGGTTGTCGGAATTGCAATCTCAGGCGATTTTGGACATGCAATTACGGCGGCTCGCCGCGCTGGAACGCCAAAAAATCGAAGATGAATACAAAGACGTGATGCAAACCATCGCCCATTTGGAAGATTTGCTGGCGCATCCCGCCAAAATCCTGCAATTAATCAAAGATGACATGGCGGAAATCAAACAAAAATACGGCGACGACCGCCGCACCAAAATCATCGCCGATGAAGCGACCGATTTCAACGAAGAAGACCTCATCAAAGATGAAGAAGTGCTCGTTTCAATTACCCGCAACGGATACATCAAACGAGTTCCGAGCAAAACCTACCGGCGACAGCATCGGGGCGGGCGCGGTGTCACCGGCATGACCACCCGCAATGAAGATGATGTCGCGGTGCTGTTTGCCGCCAGCACGCACGACACGGTTTTGTTTTTCAGCGACCGGGGGAAAGTGTATTCTGAAAAAGCGTGGCGCATCCCCGATGCGGGGCGAACCGCCAAAGGCATCCCGGTGGTGAATCTCATCAACATCAACCCCGCCGAGAAAATCACGGCGGCAATCGCGGTATCATCGTTCAAAAACGCCGATTATCTGGTTATGATTACTCGGAAAGCGCGCATCAAGCGGGTGGTCATCAACGTATTTGAGTCGGTGCGCCCCAGCGGGTTGATTGCCCTGAACTTGGATGATGACGACGAACTGCGCTGGGTAAAACTGACCACCGGCGACGATGACCTGATTCTGGTCTCGAAAAACGGACAGGCGATTCGTTTCTCGGAAAAAGATGTGCGGGTGATGGGGCGCGCCGCCGTCGGCGTGAACGCTATGCGCCTTGTGGGCGATGATGTGCTCGCCGGGGGGGATGTTGTCGTTCCCGCCGGGCAAGTGCTGGTCGTCACCGCGAACGGTTTGGGCAAGCGCACACCCGTGGAGCAATATCATCGCCAATCTCGCTATGGATTGGGGGTGCGCACCCTCGACCGGGCAATGGACATCACCGGTCCCATCATCGACATGCACATCGTCATGGGCGATGAGGATATTTCGCTCATCTCCAGCGACGGGAAAATGATTCGCACCAATGTGAGCCAGATTCCCGTGCTGAGTCGCGCCACACGCGGCGCACGGGTGATGCGGCTGTACAAAGGCGATACCGTCGCCTCGGTGGCGTTGTTGACCGCGGAAACCGAGTTGGAAGAGGAAGAAACACCTGCTGCATCGGCGGACGACAATGCGAATTGACAATTACCGCAAAACCCACTATAAATGTGGCTGGAAAAAGTAAGAATCCAATAGACAGCGCGTCAATATAGTAACGAATTGAATTGAACCACTTTTTTAAGGAGAAGTAATCGAAAATGGGAAACATCATTCATGTAACAGATGCAGAATTTGAACAAAAAGTTTTGAAATCGGAAACGCCGGTTGTGGTAGATTTTTGGGCGCCGTGGTGCGGTCCCTGCCGGTTGATTGGACCGATTTTGGAAGATTTGGCAAAAGAATATGGCGAAAAAGTTGTGATTGCCAAAGTCAACACCGATGAAAACCCGCAATGGGCGATGAAATACGGCGTGCGCGGCATCCCGACCATGCTGTTCATCAAAAACGGTGAAGTTGCCGACCAAATGGTTGGCGCTGCGCCCAAACCGCAGATTCAACAACGGTTCGACAATCTGTTGAACTGAGACAATCTTTCCAAACAAAAAAGAGATGGCACACACGCCATCTCTTTTTTATTGCGGAAAAATTACAACTTCGGCAGGGTAATCCCCTGTTGCCCCTGATATTTGCCCTTGCGGTCGGCATAACTGATGCGGCACTGCTCGTCACTTTCAAAAAACAATACCTGCGCGATGCCTTCATTCGCATAAATGCGGGCGGGCAGGGGGGTGGTATTGCTGATTTCAATGGTGATGTGCCCTTCCCAGCCGGCTTCCAGCGGGGTAAAATTGGTGACGATGCCGCAGCGGGCATAGGTACTTTTGCCCAGCACCACACCGGTGACATTGCGCGGCATGCGGATATACTCCACACTGCGTGCCAGCGCGAAAGAATTGGGCGGAATGGTGCAGATGTCGCCGGTGAATTCCACAAACGAGCGGCTGTCGAAATTTTTGGGGTCAACCACCGTGCTGTTCACATTGTGGAAAATTCGGAACTCATTCGCCACCCGGATATCATACCCATATGACGACGGTCCGAATGAAATCACCCCGGTTTTGGTCAGCTCCGCGACATACGGCTCAATCATCCCGTATTCCCGCGCCATTTTTTCAATCCAAATATCCGATTTAATGCTCATACGTCCTCTTTTGTGAATTATTTGAATATCAACGGAAGTTGATGATTATAGCTTTGTTCAACTTTAATGCCGGAGACCGAATAGTTTGCAATGAATAATTCTTTCCCCTTTGCCGCTGACCCCTGCATATAGTTGTTCATCCCGTATTGTAATTCCCATGCGTAAAGGTTGGCAAATGCGAAATTCTGCCGAATGGTGGGTGAATCATCATAGGTGATGAGCCATTGGTGGCGCGTGCATTGTTTCATTGCCGCTGCAAAACGGGAATGGTCAAATGAGGTGTGCAATTTGCCGTGTTTGCCATACAGACGGGATTTTGTCGCTTCCAGATAGGGGGGGTCTAAAAAGATAAAAGCGTTTTGTCCGTCCAAAAGGGCGGTGTAATCCAGTTGGGTGATGGTGACACCGTCCAGCAGTGGTTCTAACTTTGCGACCCGTTCAATGGACGACCATGTGAATCGTTTTTCAAAAGCACGTTGGGAATATCCGCCGGCATCAACCGTGCCGGAGAATGAGATTCGGTTTAAAACGAAAAAACGCACTGCCCGCTCAAAGTCGGAAAGCGAGTCAATGTCTATATCCCGCAATTCATAAAATAATGCTCGTCCGTCGGTTCTTTTTTGCTTGAGGCGGGTTATTTCTGCCACCAATTCGGCGTTCTTTTTTTGCGCTTGTTGCCAGAAACAAAATAAGTCGTAATTCAAATCATTTATCCAAAATTTTGCGTGAGGATATTTTTGTTTGAAATAAATAAACACCGACCCGCCACCGACAAATGGTTCCCGAAATTCTGAAATCGTGTCGGGGGCGTAGCGCATAATTTTTTGAACGGCTCTGGATTTTCCGCCGGGGTAGCGGAGCGGGCTTTTGATGAAAGCCATATTAGATTTCCATATTTCCTGTAATTTCTATTTGCAGGTGGTTGGTGTGTGCTTCAACGTTTAATGTTCTGATGATTTTCTGTTGCGAGGTTGAGAAAACAGTTTGGTTGACTGCTAAAAAACGGGTTAAATCAGTTTCCGAGACGGGCAATACAATTGAGCCGGTGATATTTACACCCGTCAATTTCAATTTTACCCCAAACTGAACCTGCTCGCCATTCAAATATAGGGTAT